>CADEEU010000408.1 GCA_902826385.1 uncultured Acidobacteriota bacterium
GGGAAAACGCTTTGATCATGCAGACGATATCGTGATCAACCAGACCTATCTGGATATGTACCGCATCACGAAAGACAAGAAGATGCTTCAGCCGACGATCGATGTGATCACCCGGATCAGGACCGAGAAGGGCCGCGAGGTCGAACGCCACGGCATCATTTGGTGGTGGTGCGACGCACTTTTTATGGCTCCGCCGACGCTTGCTAAGCTCGCACGCGTCACTGGCGATCGATCCTATCTCGACCTGAACGATCGATTCTTCCAGGAAACCTACGACCGCCTGTATGACAAACAGGAAAGGCTCTACGCTCGCGATGCCTCATACCTTATCAACGCTCAAGGCGAAGGCAAACGCGAAGCGAATGGCAAGAAGATCTTCTGGAGCCGCGGCAACGGCTGGGTTGCCGGCGGTTTGGCACGGCTGCTGATAGAACTGCCGAAAGACCATCCGAAACGCGCCTTTTATCTTCAACAGTATCGCGAGATTCTCGACCGCATCGTCACCCTCCAACAGTCGGACGGTCTGTGGCGCTCCAGCCTCCTCGACCCCGATTCCTATCCCGGCGGCGAGGCCAGCGGGACTGGCTTTTATCTTTACGCAATGGCGTGGGGCATAAACAACAAAGTTCTTTCGCGTGATAAATTCCTTCCTGTCGTCCGAAAAGGCTGGCCCGCCTTGAATTCGCTCGTTCAGGCGGACGGAAGGGTCGGCTGGACGCAGCCCATCGGTGCCGATCCGCGCCGGAATTTTAATGCCGATAGTTGGGAAGTGTACGGTGCCGGAGCATTTCTTTTGGCCGGCTCTGAAATTGTGAAATTAAGAGTAGACTGACACGCTTTCCACCGCCCCCATTTTGCTAATACATCCTGCCGCGTTATAAATTGGCGAGAGCGTAAATATAGTTTGCTCTCGCTTCTCGGCCGTTTCGTCACATCGGCTCAGTTCATAGACTTCGTTATGAAAAAGATCGGAACCGCGACCCTGTTCATACTTCTCACCACGATCTGCGTTTTTACTCAATGGCAGAACATCGGCAACGTTACAGCGGTTACTCAAACCAAGCAGTCCGGCGTGCTTTTTTCAACCGGTTCGCGGGCAAATGTTTCCGTCGAGTTTTTTGACGCCGATGTAATAAGGGTTCGTGTCGCTCCGTCCGGAAAATTCGAGCGCGATTTTTCGTACGCAATCGATAGTGCGATCGACAGAAAAACGCCGAGTGTTAAGGTGATCCAATCGCGTACACAGATCATTGTCACTAGTTCCGATGGAACGAAAGTGGTAATTAAAAAGGCTCCGTTTCAGATTGAAGTCTTCGATCAATCCGGCGCTTCGGTCTTGAAGGACGATCCGAACAATCCTGTCAGATTCGACCGCTCGACCGGAGAATTCAGTGCGACGAAATTGCGGCAGAGCGAGGTTGAAACTTATTACGGGTTCGGCGAAAAAGCGTTCATCGAGATGTCGCGGAACGGCAAGCAAATCGTCAACTGGAACACCGACACATTCTCTTATCCGATAGGCACGGATCCGCTTTATCAAACGATTCCCTTCTTTTATGCGCTTTACGGCGGCAAAGCGTACGGCCTATTTTTCAACAACACGTTCCGCTCGTTTTTCGACATGGGAAAAACCTCGGCCGACCGTTACTCGTTCGGGGCCAACGGCGGCGAGCTGGATTATTTCGTCTTCACCGGCGGTACGGAGCGTTCGCCGAAAAAGATACTTGAAGATTACTCGCGGCTGACGGGGCGCACGCCGCTGCCGCCGATGTGGGCGCTCGGGAACCAGCAATCGCGGTGGTCCTATTTTCCCGAAAAACGCGTTCGCGAAATAGCCGAAGGATTTCGAAAAAATAAGATCCCGGCCGATGTCATCTATCTCGACGTCGACTACATGGACGGTTACAGGGTTTTCACCTGGGACAAGACCCGGTTCCCTGAGCCGTCAACGATGATTAGCGATCTGCGGAAAGACGGCTTCCGCACTGTCCTGATAATCGATCCCGGAATAAAGGTCGATTCGAATTATCACGCTTACGCCGACGGGCGAAGCAAAGGCATGTTCGTCAAAAACCCGGACGGCTCGGAGTTGAACCGAAACGTGTGGCCCAAGGCATCGGCGTTTCCCGAATTCACCGACCCGAAGGCCCGCGAGTGGTTTGGATCGCTCTATCGGCAGCACCTGAACGAAGGTATCGCCGGCTTCTGGACCGACATGAATGAACCGGGCGTTTTTGTGACTGAAAAGTCGCCGAAGCCGGAGACCATGCACCATCCGGAGAAGACATTCCCGTATGAAACGCCGCACGCGGGCGACGGCCTGCCGGACACACACCGCCGCTATCATAACGTCTACGGAATGCAGATGGCCCGCGCTACGTTCGAAGGTGTAAAAAGACTGGAACCCGAACGGCGGCCGTTCGTGCTGACGCGTGCAGGGTTCGCCGGCGTACAGAGATACTCGGCCGTTTGGACCGGCGACAATTACGCAAGCTGGGACCAACTGGCACTTTCGATTCCGATGCTCGCGAACATGAGCGTGTCGGGCATACCGTTCGTCGGGGCGGATGTGGGCGGGTTCAACGAAATGCCGAGCGGCGAGCTTTATGCCCGCTGGCTGCAGGCGGCGGCACTGACGCCGTTCCTGCGCTCGCATTCGGTTGGGTGGGTAGGCAACAAAGAAGCGTGGGAATACGGGCCGGAGTTTACAAAGATAAACCGCGAAACGGTCGAGCTGCGTTATAAGTTTCTGCCATATTTGTATTCTCTTTTTCGCGAACACGGACGCAGCGGAGCACCGGTTATGCGGCCGCTTTGGTACGAATTTCCAAACGACAGCCAGACCTACCTGATCGCCGATCAATACATGGTTGGAGGGGACTTACTGGTTGCACCCGTGATTCGCGAAGCAATGCGGCCAAGCGGGACTTATCGGCCGGTTGGTGCCGACTGGGTAGACGGGTGGAGCGGTGTGAAACTTGGAAGCAGCAAGACGCATAACCTGCAGCTGCCGC
>CADEEU010000409.1 GCA_902826385.1 uncultured Acidobacteriota bacterium
TTTGTTATCATATTACGAAATTAAGCTTGCCGGGAACATTTTTCTGCAAGCAATACGTTGCCACGCTATCGGCATCAAAACACAGGGAGTTCACTTGTTCTAATGCAAATGCAAAAAAGTTTCGTCGCTTGTTTAACTACATCGGTTTTGTTCGTTGCATTTCTTTGCGTCGGCTGTTCGGCCCAGCAGACGGAAGAGCAAGCCCTGCAGTCGCTTCGGCAGATGACCAAAGACGGCAAGCTGCCGTCGGAGGGCGTCGTCGAGAACATCGAGACGCGTTTTGCCGGTAAAAAGATAGGAGCGTTGGCCCGGCTGCTTCGGGCCAGAATCAAGTTTGAGAATAAAGATTTTGCCGGCGCGGCGGTAACGTTGAATTCGGATGTGTTCGCAAAACAAACCAAGGTAGCCGATTACGCGTGATGGCTGCGCGGCCGGGCGTTGCAGCAATCAGGCAATCACACGGAAGCCATGGCGGTGTTCGAACGATTGATTAGGGAATTTCCCGATTCGACCCGCATTGCGGAGGCCAGAATCTATTGGGCCGATTCAGCGATAGCTTCCGGAAAAGCCGCGGGCGTGGCGACACTTTTTTCGGACGTGCCGGGAAAGCTAAGTGCCGCCTCATTAGTTCGAATCGCGCGTGCGTACGAGGCGCTCGGCGATCAGCAGAAAGCGGTGCTTGCATACCGTCGAACCTACTTTTACGGTGCCGGATCGGAGGAAGCGAAAGAGGCTGAATCCAAGCTGACCGCGCTGGCACAGCCGCTGACGCCGCAAAACGCCGAAGAGATAAATGCACGCGCGGAAAAACTCCTTGCGGCAAAGAATTTTATCGAAGCGGAAAAATCTTTCGGTACATTAATCGCCGGCTTTCCCGCCGCGGCCACGCCGGACGTGCATTTAAAACGGCTTGTCACATTCGGAAATCTCAAAAAAACGCTGGATGCGCAAAGCGCGTTTGCGGCGATTCCCGCGACCGCGAAAGAGAAAGAACAGGCCTACTACGAACTTGTCCAGGCTTACGCAAAGGCAAAATCATGGCCTGAAGCACGCCGGATCGCTGACGAAATGCGGCAGCGTTACCCGAAAGACAAGCTTACCGTCAAAGCATGGGTCGATGCTGGAATAGTTGCCCGGGACGCTCGAAACAAAGGCGAAGAGCAGTTCTTCCTCGGAGCAGCCCTTGCAAATTATCCCGATGCGGTCGAAGTTGCATCGGCTCAGTTTGAATTGGCATGGCTGGCGCACGAAGCAGACGATTATCAGCGGTCGTCGCAGCTGCTTATCGAACATCTTGCCCGCTATGTCGATCGAGATACGACAAATCGCGGCAAAGCGGGTTACTGGGCCGCACGCGATTCAGAAAGGGCGGGACGAACGGCAGATGCATGTGCTCTATACGACGCCGTCAATTACCGTTACGGTGCAAACTGGTATGGCTACCTCGCGATACAGCGTTTGACCGCGATGAAGTCGCAGGCTAGATGCAGCGGCTTTTCTACGGCGACCGGACAAGTCGCAAAAGCTGTCGCGAATTTGAAGACCGTCACGGTCGCCCCAGAAACTTCCGGACCGAAAGAGCTGGCCCGAACAGAGAAATCCGAAGAGTTAAGTACCGTCGGCCTTTTCGATTGGTCGATCAGCGAACTTAACGAGGCCAAAAAAACCGCCCAGAATTCGCCGAAAATCAACCTCGCACTCGCCCGGCACTATCGTTTCAAAGGCGATAACGTAAATGCGCTTTTGGCACTCGCGAAAAGCTATCCGGACTATTCGCAAATGTTTCCTGAAGAAATGGGCCGCGAGGAATGGGAGATCTTTTATCCGCACGTAGCCTGGGAGCAGATCGCAGCCTGGTCGAAAAACCGCAATCTCGATCTTTATCAAGTCGCGGGTTTGATCCGCCAGGAATCCGTTTTCAATCCGCGAGCGGCATCGCATGCAAATGCCTACGGCCTGATGCAGCTTATCCTGCCGACGGCTCGCAGCGTTGCTCGAAAATACGGTTCTACGGCGACGATATCGGTTGAGTCATTGTTCCAGCCCGCATTGAATATCGAACTCGGTACCGCGTACATGCGTGACCAGCTGGATAAATATGGCCGAATCGAATACATGGCCGTCGCTTACAACGCAGGCCCCGGCCGCGTGCCGCAATGGCGGGCGACACTTCCCTATGAGATGGATGAGTTTGTCGAGGCCATTCCGTTCAAGGAAACAAAAGGTTATGTTCAGGGGGTAATTCGCAACTCGGCCCAATACCGCAGGCTGTACGACGAGCAGGGAAACTTCAAACCGAACGTCGGAACCAGACCGCTGCGTGCCGAGATAGACTCCAAACCGGCCGAGCAAATTGCGGCAGAATTTCCGGATGTTGTTCTACACACAAAAACAGGTGAGGAATAGAACCTTATTACCTTGACCGCGATTTTTTTGCGAGAGCTTTTATCACTTCCAACGTGCTTTGATCGCTGTCGAAAATCGAATACAGCCCCTGCTCTTCCATTGGCGGATCGCCCATGTATTCATTGCCTTTTTTCCAGAATAGCTGGCCTTTGATGGGTCGGGCCGTGCCGGCGAAGGCCCAGAAGCTGGCGCCGGCGACGTGCGGGTTTGTACGGACGTAGGACATCACTTTTTTGAAATACCGATCGCGAAAAGTTGTCGGCGACGCGACATCGAACGACTGGCCGTCGCGGGGCAGGCCGAACTCTTCGATCACAAGCGGCTTATTCAATTTTCTGGCAACGGCTACGTGTTCGTCGATGTATTTGACGGTTTTGTCGAGAGCTTCCGGGAAGCCCTCGGCCATCTTGCCGTTCTCGAACCAGCCCCAATTTTTTGGCCAGATGTGGATGGTCAGATAATCGACGTTGCGGTCGTCGTGGATCTGTTCGAATAATTCCAGGCTTTCGGTGCCCATGCGGCCTTCGTGGCCGATCACGACAAGGTGGTTTTTGTCGGTCTGTTTGATCATCGCCGCGGTTTCCCGGATCCAGGCCTTGT
>CADEEU010000410.1 GCA_902826385.1 uncultured Acidobacteriota bacterium
GGTTCTCAACTCAGATCCGCTGACCGGAGCGAAGACCGTCCATTACAATCTAGAACTTAAAGTCGCAACGACCCCGGCCAGGTATCGGGACATGGCGGCTAGCGAGATCCACCAGTTCTATCAGGACCGGCGAGAAGGTTCGTTCATAGCGGTGAGAAGAACTTTATCCCATACCGATCCGGAGACGGGTGAACGATACCAGATGTTCTCGATAACAAAGCCTTCCGGACGCAACATCGCCTATTTGCGGGAGGGAGAGTTAAATCAGCGATATCGGATCGTCCCGAAGACGAAGGCAGAACACTGGTGGGTCACCGACGAGAACAAGATACCCGCATTTGAGAACAGGACCGTACATATTCTTAGCGGCGCATTGCTTCCGATATGGAAGTATCTGAAAACTCTAAGCCATGATGCTCTGAATATAGTTCGAACCACAACGGATGATGGAACCAGACTCGTGGGAGTAAAGATATCGGAAGAATGGCTTAGAGATATACGGCAGCACTTTGGACTGCGGTCAAGTATTCCTTCAACGGCCAATGAAGTACTGAGAGTAGTTGATTTCGAGAAGAACAGCGTCAATTTGATCGGGGATGTCACGGTGCGATCGTCCCGATTTCAGGGTCAACTACTTACCGAGATCTGTCCTTCAACTTTCGAGCAGATCAGAGAGCTTCGAGGAATGGGACTCGTTAATATCGTGCAGCATGGCCGGCAAAGATTTTTCTTACCCCAGGAGTCACCGTGGCTCGCTCTGGAACGGGTATTGTCCTTGTATCCACCGAAATCGACAAGTATTTCCTTTCTCCCTGAACTCAATATCGGTTCTGAAGAACTTATTAAACAAGAAGCTGTCGCTCTGCCGGAGTGGCTTATTGAACCTGATCTCGAATCGAATGGCTGCCTCGCCGACTCAAGCCAAAAATCTCCTCCAGGTCAGAACGGAGATCCTCTGGTAAACGAATTGTTCGCGCCATAACGGTTCTCAGTCATGAGAAATAATTGCTATCAAAACGTAACCTCTCCGGTTTTTGCGGGTTTTTACATATGCAGGCTGAAATATCGAATTTGTGAATCGGGTTTTTTCGTCCACGGAAAGCCCGCTAAAGCTATCGAACAGCACTGGAAATCCAAGAATGTACGGAGAAACAGACCTTATGGCCGACAAATACACGGATGGTAGACCTTTCAAGGAAACGTCGAGCTTGGACGAAAAAGTTGTTCTATACGCGAGAGTTCCACATTATGTACTCATTACGGGTGAGAGGGGCACTGGAAAGACAACTCTCGCCAAGCGACTTCACGAAATGAGTTCACGATCTCGGAGGGAGTTTGTCAGCATAAACTGCGCGAGTTTTACAGCGGAACTTCTCGAATCGGAGCTTTTCGGATACGAGAAAGGTGCGTTCACGGGAGCGAATGCTGTGAAATCGGGGCTATTCGAAACGGCGGATGGCGGAACACTCTTTTTGGATGAGATCGGCGAGCTGTCGTTGAGCCTCCAGGCGAAACTCCTAAAGGCCGTCGAGGAAAAACGCATCCGTCGCGTCGGCGGCAACCGGGAGCGGGACATAGACGTTCGAATAATAGCCGCAACTTCAAAGGATCTTCAGTTGATGGTGGGCAATGGTGCCTTTCGAGCTGATCTCTTTGACCGTTTGAACATTCTTCAACTTGAGACTCTGCCTCTTCGCTATCAGAAAGAACGGATCGTAGAGACGTTTCTCGATCAGTTGGAAACCGAAAGAGGAACGATCGGTCTTGAGTTTCCGTTTCAGGTCGAAAAGGCCGCACTTGCTGCTATCGAGGACCTCGAATGGAAAGGTAACTATCGGGAGCTTCGGAATTTCGCAACGCGACTTGCCGTGGAATCTATAGATGAACGGGCGATCACTCTTCAGCTCGTCAACCAACTAATTAGTAATGAGGCCAAATGTTTCGTCGAGCCGTTGCCAGCGGCTGAAGAAGGCCACAAATGTCTTACTGTAATACTTGATCCGGAGACCGATGATCTTGATAGCGTCTATGTCAAAGCTGCCGCAACTTTCGTCGAACACGCTCTGAAGCGTTCAAACGGAAATCTACGACGTGCGGCGAGATCGATCAATACCACCCATTCAACGATCTCCCGAATTCTTAAAAAGAATCAAGAGCGATTTGTAACTCCGACAAACTCCGCTGCTTCCTTTGCGGCCGCCGGCTAGTTCAAATCGAAAACCGTTCCTCCCAACCGGTCGGCTTTCGAAGGCCTCAGCTCTATAAGTCCGGGAAGCGATGGGCAGTGCTGAGAAATGCTTACCTCCTCAAAGTGGAATGAGAGCTCCTGACGGTAGGTTGGTAAACATTTCGTCCTTCATCGTAGTGATGCGGCGTTTACCGATATGAATGAGAAACCTGCCGGGGGATAACTTCGCTATTGCGGCAAGTTTGTTTGATGACTACCGGAATGAGATTCGTGTCAACACCACCGCTGGTGAAAATCTACGGAACGACGCTAATCAGGCAATTCCAATTTCAGGCGAAGGGAACCCTAACAACGTGCGGGGACTTCGGACGAGGATGCTGACGGTCTGGCGGAGGCTCAATATCGAGATCGATTCCATGAGCGCTGTTACGAACAACAACGTAACCGGAGGTTTCCCTAGCCCACGGACCGTAGCCACCGGCGTATCGACGTTGACGCTTACACCGTCCGCCGCCTTGGAACCGAATCGTTTCGAGAATGGTCGATTAGAGGTAGTCACCACTTCTGCCACCCACTCGTTCAGCGTGGTTGATCATACTCCGACGACAACCGCTAATACGGCCAATTCCATCACTATAAGCAACCCCGGTCCTCCGCTGACGGTATCTACTTCGGACACATTTAGGGTTTATGATGACGATGATTTTGATGGCGATGATGCGACGACCCTCAATGGAGACGATGGAGACAATGTCACCAATCCGGATCTTGGTTCTTTGGCGAATACCAGTGATAGTCCCGCGGACAATGCCCTT
>CADEEU010000411.1 GCA_902826385.1 uncultured Acidobacteriota bacterium
AGAATAAGGGCTTAGAAGATGACCTAACTTCTCCTTTTTTGTCTTTAGATAGTGAGCGGCGGCTTTTTCGGCTTTGATTTCGATGGCGATTCGCTCAACCACCTTTAGGCCGGCGGTTTCGAGGGCTTTTAGTTTGTCGGGGTTATTGGACATTACGCGGACTTGGCAGAGGCCGAGGTCGAAGAGGATCTCGGCACATTGCTGGTAGTTACGGGCATCGATGGCGAAGCCTAGTTTTTCGTTGGCTTCGACGGTGTCGGCGCCTTGGTCTTGCAACGCGTAAGCCCTTATTTTGTTTAAAATACCGATGCCGCGGCCTTCTTGTTGTTGATAGACGATGGCCCCGCGGCCTTCGGTTTCGATCATGTCCATTGCCTTGTGCAGCTGCGGGCCGCAGTCGCATTTGATCGAGCCGAACACGTCGCCGGTCAGGCATTGAGAATGGATGCGGACGAGAGTCGGTATTTCCGGCTCCATCTTGCCCATGTACAGTACGACAAATTCCTCGTCGCTGATCAGGGACCGGTAACCGGCGATCTTAAAATTGCCCCGCTCGGTGGGCAGATTGGCCGCGGCGACCCGCTCGACCGTAATCGACCTGTCGGCCCACGGACAATCGCTGTTGGTGCCTGCAAGCGGCGGCTCCACGGATATCTGTTCCATTTCCCTGATTATACTGCTATGCCGTCAATTTTGTAAGGTTAAATTATTGCGTTCGACGATTGCGTTGGAATGGATGCGACAACAAATTGACCACTCGACGGTACCGCAAACCGTCGAATGGTCAATTTAATTAGGCTTTCGCCTAAAAATTTAGTCTTTCTTAGAGTCTTCCGAATCCTCTTTGTCCGACTTTTTCTCTTCGTCCTCTTCGTTGTGGGCAAAAACTGCTCCATCACTTGTTCCGAATATTCGCGAGAGCAGTCCGCTCAAAACCTCTGAAACCTTAGAAGGCTCGGCCGATTCGGCCAGCGGCATCATGGCCGGGTTTTCGACGAATGCCATGTCGAGCCTGACCAATTCGGCAGTCACGTGACGGCAGAAGCTGCAATCGACCAAATGGCTGACAACCGGTTTCGCCTCACGCGCCGAAAGGTTTCCTTCGGTAAACGCGGCCAGAGAATCATGGTCCAGGTGCGGTCCCTTGCCCGAACCGTTCATGTCGGCGTTCGAGCGAACCTTAAGATACTGGCCAACCAGATTTTCCATCGCCGCTTCCTGCGGGGTTATGTACTTGTTGTTTTCCATTTGAGTCCTAGCCTCCGATTAGCAGACGTGATGGTTACATCAAATTTGCGTTATTTTTTGCCGGGTCGGAAAATAATTTAACCGATTTTCCCAGCGTCAGGAGGTAGACAGGTTTCTAAATAAATTATTGCCGGCTAAATCCTGCGTAGCCAGCCCAAGACAAATTTCTATCTCGTCACGTTTCAAGCCGCTTTTTTCCGCCAACTCGGCCTTGAACAACTGCAATACGCGGCCATAACTCTTTTCAAGCCAACGCATTATGGTCGATTCATGGATTCGTCCTGTCGGGTTTTCATTGCGGGACTGCGACTTTCGCTGAAACCAGCCCCTGAGGGGCGATCCTTCATTTTCGACAAGTTTCGCTATCTCTCTAAGTTTAAGGTTTTCAACATGATAGAAGAGCAGCAACAGTTTTTCATGATCTTCCAGCGATGAAAACGCCGCCTCAAGAGCCGAGACCGTGGCCTTTCGGTATCTTTCCCGGGCGATGTGGTCGATCATCTCGTCCTCGCCGCCCGGGGCCGCTTCGGCAAAGCTTGCGTGGGCCATACCTTCGCCGACGTTTTCGGTCATTTCGTCCAGCGAAACTTCGTCATGACTTGCACGATGCAGGTCTACTAGAGAATGCCATATCACGGTCCGCAGCCACCCACGAAGGCTGCCACGCCCGCTGTAGGTCGAAAATTTCGAAACGCGCTCGCCGTCGACGATCTTGGTGCCGTACAACTCTACATAGACCTGGTCGATCACTTCCTGAGCATCGACCTCAGTTTTTGCCAAATGGCGGGCGACCCGCTCGACATACGAACGATGCTGCTGATCGAATTCCCACCAGGCACGCTCGTTGCCGTTTGCGCAGGCCAGCGCCATAAACAGGTCGTCCGCCTGGATCTGGGTCAGCAGGCTGTCAACGTCCGAATCGTCGGGTCGGGAATCAAGGTCTGCCGACAAAAACTTATTGATGGTCTTGGCAACGGATTCGTTGAAGCAGTCTGGACTGACACCAAAATTCGGGGCATTTTCGACGCATCGAGCGTAGATCAGATCGATCATTTCTCGATTCTCACTGGAAAGATCGGCGCTCGTTTTTGCTTCGGTAGGCATCGTTTGTCAGTCTGACAGTATAAACCAAAAGCCCTTGTTTGTTCTAGTTAGAGAATTGGGCCGGAGGCAGCGGTAAGATTTTGTTCAAATACCGGCGGACGATCCGGCCTCAAGACCCGGTATATTTCCGCCAGGCAATTTTTGATTACGATCGGAATACTGTAACTGAAACATCTTCAAGTAAAGCCCGCGCATCGCAAGCAGTTCGTTGTGGCTTCCGCTTTCACGTAACTCGCCGTGATGAAAGACCATTATGCGGTCGCATTTCTGGATGGTGGACAGGCGGTGGGCGACGACCATCGAGGTGCGGTTTTCCATCACGCGCTCAACGGCCTTTTGGATCAGCTGTTCGGTTTCCGTATCGATAGAACTTGTGGCTTCGTCCAGTATTAAGATTGTCGGGTCGAACGCCAGTGCTCGTGCAAATGAAATGAGTTGTTTCTGGCCCACGGACAAACCCGCACCGCGTTCGTGAACTTCGTGTTTGTATCGGCCGTCGAGGTGTTCTATAAAATCTGACGCCTTGACCTCTCCTGCGGCCCATTGGATTCGGTCGGCATCGATATTTCCGTTCCCGAGCCGGATGTTGTTTTCGATCGATCCACTGAACAGAAAAACGTC
>CADEEU010000412.1 GCA_902826385.1 uncultured Acidobacteriota bacterium
AGTCGAGCGCCTTCACGACCTGATGGCGCGTCGCATCGCCGCCCGCGACGAGCTGAAAATTATTTCAAGGCCGTCATCCCTGACCCAAAAACACGTATCGCGATAAGGGCTGTTGAGCTCGGCGACATTCACCGGCGGGCCGAAGGTTGCGGCAAGCGTTATCTCACTGGTGTAGATGTCCGCGCTGCCGAGCCCCATATCCGGCCGCCCCGTAGAGAAAAAGAGCTTGCTGCTGGTACCTAGAGATTCAAAAAGATAATTCGCCGCCACTTCTTCTGCATTCGTGTTTATCACCGATCCCATATTGACCGGCGCCTGCCAGCCAAGATTATCGTTGGTATTTTCGCGGTAGACGACCCAAAGGTCATTTCCGCCTTCGCCGCCTTTCCGGTCGCTTTGAAACAACAGAATGTGGCCGTCGGCCGTCACACTTCGAAGCCTGTCGAGCCCGCCGGAGTTGGTTGCAGGGCCAAGATTGACCGGTAGACTCCACGGAGAATTTACATCACGGCGGCCGGCGACCCAAAGGTCTTCATTGCCTGATCCTCCCGGCCGATTCGATGTGAAAAATAGCGTAAGCCCGTCGGGAGTCAAAACAGCGGCGCTATCCACGTACTTCGAGTTTATCGGCCAACCCATATTTACCGGCTCCGACCACTCGCCGAAGCCTTGTCCATTTACCCCACCCGGATTTGCACAGACGGCAAACACGGCCAGGAGGAAGACGAGAAAATTTTTCTTTTTCATGTTTTTGGTCCGTCCTTTTAATTCTTATTGCAGTCGATCTCCGGACCTTAACCTATTTCGCCTTAAAATGTCCTTAGAAAATCTTCCAAATTTTCTCCATTTTTTCTCTGTTCAAGTGGTTATCGGGTGAATAGTAGGGTATTAGCAGGAAACGGGCGCAAGGGCCCGGCGTGACGTGAATCAGGCGTTCTATTAAGCGTTCAAAAACAGGCGCGTCAAGCATGCTCCTGTTCGCTCATACCGAGGCGTAAAAGACGAAAGTGCGTCCGGGTTGTGGCCTTACTATGCTGGCAGCAGCGAATGCGAGCTAAGCGGGCCGAGGTCAGGAAGATCGCCTAGTTCGAACGGCTTACGGGGTCGTTTTCGCATCCTTCGAGGGAAATTGACGAGGCTGGAGCCGAAGACGGCGGCGCCGGTTTCTTCTTCGTCCAGGTCGAACTCTTCGGCGTCGAATTCAAAGCGTTCCTTGAGGACTGACATCGCTTTTGACGGGTCAATATCGGTTAGGGCCGCCAGAATCTCGTAAAGCCGTTCGCTTATCCGCCCGCGTAACGTTTCGAGTTTGACGCCGGAAGCAAGTGCGAGCATTGCATAGCGCATCTCGTCAGCGGCGATGCCGGTAAATTCGGCGTGCTGTTTGCCGGTGAATTGAGCAAAGGCCGAACGTGTCGCAATCTCGGCGGCGTGCCAATCGTCGCCCGCAAATGCAACGTCGAATGCGTCACGTGCAAAACCGGCCGCGTCGAGCACCTGGGCGAACTTGGCGGAAGGAACTCGCCATTCCGCGGAGTCGGCCGAGCGTGGGCTTGGACTTTTGCGCGGCGTGGCTACGGTGTTCGAGTAAAGCACTCGAATATAAGGCCGGTTAACGGCATAGAAACCGATCTCGGCACGATACTCTCCGTCGGCATCCACATCGAACCACCAGTTGCCCGACGCATCGACGGGATGGATCTGTTCGTCATCCGTGCGAAGGTTTACAAGCTTCAATACCAGCGTGTAACTGGCGCCTTCACCGAGGGCTCGGTTGAGCGTGTGAAACGGATTCTTCCCGACCGCCCAGTAAAAATAGAGACGGTTGGGCGACTGCATCAACAAGCGGCCTCGGTTTGCTTTAGAGAGACTCGGAAGTTTTGGCGTGGCGAGTTCGAGGAATTCGGGTGAATATTCCTTAATGGGCCTTGCGGCGGCCTGCGGTTCTATTTCTTCGGCATCTTCGATCTTGATCCACGGCTCTTCCGTCCGGACGAGCGAAGAAGTTGCCACCGCCTCGCTGGTGGATATTGGCAACTCAAGCACATTGTCTTCTGATTCGACCTCTAATTTTTTCGTAACTCGCTCCGCCATTTACGCTCCTGGATACGCAGATTTAAATACGAAAGTATGCGGCTTTTTGAACGAGGATACAAGCATGGAAGACGTTGGCCGTATCGCGTTGAAGGTTTGGGAGCTACGTCATTCCTTCTTATTCGTCCTGCTTCACTTAATCGAACTAAGTCTTTGTATTCTTCGCGGCTTTGATCTTTATTTCGACGCGGCCGATCGAGGAGTTGACTTGAGAGCGGACCGGAATGCGGCGGGCATCGTCGGTGATCCAGATAATCATGCTGCCTTCGCGCTCGATCAGGCGGCCCGAGCCGAATACGGCTGGCTCGATGCGGAAACATTGAACGCGTCCGATCGCGGTCTTTTGCATCTCGCGGGCAGTCACACGCACGGGAATTTCGTAAACAAGACCCGAATCGCTCACCGTCATCCGGAACGTGGCGCCAACGGCTAGCGGCAGCGTTCTGAGCTTGTAGATTGCCGAAACCATGTCATGGGTGTCGGCGGGAATGTCCGAAGCGATCTTTCGCGGCGGTCGCATTGGTTCTTTCGGATCGACCTCGGTGTAGGTGACTTGTCGCTCGTCGTAATCGAACAGCGCTTCGCTCCGGCGGACGCGCTCTTTCTGAACGTCGAGTTTTTTGGTCTTGCCGACGCGCATTACCTGACGGTCGAATGTGGATTCGATCTCCTGTACGAAGCTGAACCTAAACAGTTTTGTCAGCGTGCCTTTCGATCTGGCGTCGGCCTTGACAATAAAGTTTCCGTCCGGCGGGTTTTGAGAAACGGTGAAAGCCAGGTCGGCAACGGCGATTCCGCGGATCACGCTTTTGCTGATCTTGCCTTCGTACGTCAAGGTCTCACCCGCCACGAATGGCATTGGGGCGGGCTTACCGCCGT
>CADEEU010000413.1 GCA_902826385.1 uncultured Acidobacteriota bacterium
GCGCTACCGCAAGTTCAAGCTGATCATAGCCGGTTTAGCTTTGCTGCTTGTCGGCCTGATCGCGGCGGCGGGATACGGAATCTACTATTTGGTCTCTTCGATTATGTAATAATGCCCGTCGAAATGATGCAAAGTCAGGCTCGCTTGTCTAGCTCAATCCACGCCGTAATTAGAAAGAACCCGCGGAAACCACCTGCCGACACCGCAGCGTGGTTCGGGATAATCGATAACCTTCATAAGATCGCCAAGGCGGGCAAAGAGTGGCTGGACTATTTTTCGCCAACGCGAGATTCTTGCAATTTTGCACATGGAAGCCACTCGTTACGTTCACAAATTTCGTCGGGCGTCTCAAACTGAAGCCCAATTATATGGCTTATCTCGTCCATGCGCTATTTTCCATTCGAGTAATGATAAGTTCGATATGCAGAATTAAAGTTAATTTCAACAACGTGGTTAAGCGCGTCAAAGCTCCGCGAAGGACAATCAAGTTCCGACGCGTCGGGCAGGTCTAGTACTCCTTTGTCGACGATTCGCGACCAAAAAACCTGCCAGCCGTCTTTTGGTCGATTGAGCTGAATGAGTTCCGCTTTTTTGATGTCGGTGTAGTTATCCGTTCTTATTAATGCGGCCGACCATTCATTTGCCGTTCGCCTGATCACAAACCCCTCGAGATTTGTGAGTCCAAATCCTCACTTCAAAATCCTCCGGTTCCAATCGCACTTCTCTTAGGTTTTTCAGCCGTGCAAGTTTTGCGGCCTGGTCGATCCCCTCAAAGAAGATTTCCTGCCAGCCCCCCCTCGACATTGACAGGTTCCGAACTCTTGATCGGAGAAGACCAGTATCTCGCTGCAACCACGGCCGCAATCAACACAAAAAGAAATGCCACTAGTATAATTTTGGTTTTGCTAAACATTTTTCCCCCAATCTCAATTCCGCTAGATCCATCCGAGTCGTCGAAGTCAGATTCCCCCGTTTTGTGACTGTTTGGCGATAGTTAGCCGCATCATACGTCCAATTGCTTTGCTGTCGTCGGTTGTTTACGAATAGGGCCGAGTCAAGATCGGGAGTTTCAGACCAAAAATAACTTGTACGCGATGTAGGGTTGTCAAAAGCATTGTATTGGCTTAACAACTTATACGGTCGATATGTCGTTGGGGGCTCCAGTCTTGCTTCAGCACCGGTTAGTGATTCTGTTATTCGGCCGATATGATCGTACCTATCCAACCGGTCAAACACAGGCGCCAAATGATTGTCGACAAAGTTTAACCGGCCGTCCGCGTAATAATTGAAGCCCGAGTTGGCAATCGTTCCGACCTGATACTCCGACACCTGTCCTCGGTTATTGAAGTTTTGCGTCAATACCTCATTGCTTCCGTACCGCATCCGTTTAACAACCCCGAAAGCCCGGTATTCAAAGTCGCTGGCGTATGTGTTTATTCCATTAAAGCCGGTACCAGAAACGGTCTGTAATCTGCCTGTTCTGTCGTAACTGTATCCAAGAGTTAAATCCGGACCCGTTGGATCGCTTAATCCGTTCAACTGACCGCTTAGACCGTAAGTATAGTTCAACGTGAACGTCCCTAAGACAGCAAAAACGCGCGCTTCTGCCGACATCCGAGAGAGTTGATCGTACGCATAGTACACGCTGCCAAGTTCGTCGGTCATCTGCGTGCGATTTCCTACTGAATCGTATAAAAAATCGGCGGCTCCCGGAACTCTAATATCCGATCCAGCTGGTACGGTGTAATGCGTTCTGGTCAGAAGTCCGCGAGGGTCGTTATACGTGTGGTGTACCGTAGCGCCTCGAGCATCCACCATCGAAACAATGCGGTCATCGCTGTTGTAGTTGTACGTCGTAAACGATCCGACCTCCTGCTCCGGCAGCCGACGGGTTTTTAGGCGCCCATGTCCGTCGTAGGTCATGCTCGTGGTTTGATGCTCGTTGTTCAGCACGGAGACGCCCTTAAACTGTCTTATCGTTACCGGCTGATCGAGCCCGTTGAAGCTTGTGGTGGCAGAAGAATAAACGGTTACCCCATCCCAATTCAACACTTCCGTTTTCCAAGGCCGGCCTATGATATCGGCGTACGTCCTTTTTGTTCGCCTGGCGTTGACCGTCGGCTGGTCGTCTCTCGGGACGAGTTCACTCTGGATCGTCGTAATCTCGCCGCCGGCGCAGCCGCAGCCTTCGTAGGAGATCAGCACGTCCGAGTCGTTATACGTCGCCTGGTCGATGCCATCAGTGTTTATTTTACGGACGACGCGGTTCTTCCAGTCGTATTTCTGATGCGTGTATAGCCAGCCGCGTGATTGATCGTCGCCGGCCTGGGTCCAGCTTAAAGGATCGTTTGCGTTGGGGACGGAGACTTCCGTCGGAACGGATGTTTTCTTCATCCGTCCAAGAATGTCGTATTCCGCGACCGTTGCCGACCAGCCGCCGATGCTGCCGGGATGTTCGGTTCTCGATCGGCGCACACGTCCTGCTCCGTCGGTCCAGCTCTCACTCAGAACTTCGTCGGCCGTGTCGCCGGTTTGGCTGTTATTTACGTCGATGATTGTCGAGAACACCTTTGATTGGATGCCGTTTGTCGGGTATTCGTATCGCGTGTAGGCTCCGCCGTGGTTTACGACCTTGTCCTTTATCAGGCGGCCCTTGTCGTCGTATTCGCGTTCGGTGATCTTGCCCTGCGAGTTTCCCGCAGGAGCAGGGGATTTTGCCCAGACGTTGGCGCCGATGTCGAAGCGATACTTTACTTCGGAATAATTATTCGCGGGGTCATAGACTTTTGTCGGGTAGGCAAAGCTGTTGCGATTTGTCAGGTCGTTGAATGCGTCGGTATATTCTACCCGCACTTTTCTATTTAGCGGATCGAGCTGTGCGACGACCGACCCCGCAATGTCGTATCTGGTTTTCGAAGTCACCGCCGCCGTTTGTCCGGTTACATCGTG
>CADEEU010000414.1 GCA_902826385.1 uncultured Acidobacteriota bacterium
GCTCCTGATTTGGTCATCACGTCACGTCGTCAGTCATGCGCAGAAAAACCCCTTTCTTCTCGTTTTGGAAAATGTCAGTTAGGGTTCTCGCTTCAATTTCAGAGCGAATTTCTGGAGAGAGAAAATCAGTAAAATATGTCGTTACTGCGGGCTCTTTTAGTTTGAAGTTTAAATCAATCGCCGCCTTCCCTTTCCAAACTGTCTTGTTTCGCAAGCGTCTAATTTCCTCTTCATCCAAATAACAATCGGCAACAAATAAGTAAGTACCTAACTCGACTACCTGATCAAAAATAGTCATCTGCTCAGGCTTCTCTGATTTGTAAATTACTTTAGTAATTTCACCACCCTTAAACGAATTGAATGCTTTTTCGGCTTCACTTTTTTCCAAAGCAATTGAGACAGACTCGACGGGTGATAGAGCTGTGCCATTGGTCAAGATTTCCATTGCGACCATCACGTCATCAAACTCTTCGCTAGAAATATCCCGAG
This sequence comes from uncultured Acidobacteriota bacterium, assembly GCA_902826385.1. Lineage (GTDB taxonomy): Bacteria > Acidobacteriota > Blastocatellia > Pyrinomonadales > Pyrinomonadaceae > OLB17. Next base: position 490 of record CADEEU010000414.1, read on the forward strand.
CTGGAAGGCTGAAAGTAAGATCGGTTTTAGTTTGAACTATCAAAAGATTCTCAACTAACGTAAGCAAATTCTTTGTTACGAACTTATCTTTCATTTCTGGAATAGCTTGAGGTGGCAGATCAAGTCCGGTGACTTTATTTTTGATATGGAAAGTTCCACCTTTCTCCAATGCCCTCATAAACTTAATTGCCGAGAATTGTTGATACACATTAAATCCGTTGAGGTTATAGTCATATGAGAATCTAGTAGTCTGATTGACATTATTTGATACTAGACTAAATCTCCATGGAACCTTTTGAGTTTCATTTGACAGTAGGATTTCGTTCGTACCACCGCGAATGAACTGAAGGTCTATTTGATCCAAAACCTCCTGCTCCCCGTCTGAAGTATGAACCTCAACTCTGATAGGCATTGTTATTGGGATAGGATTCTGAGCAAACTTTAACTTGGAATCTTTACCAATTCCAGGCTTTAACCAATCCGGCACACAATCGCCCAAATCAAATTCCTTTATAAAATCACCGTCAATCTCGACTGGAACACCACGTTCTTGATGGTCTTGGAAGGCTTTCAACGCCTTCCGTCCTTTATGAGTTTCTGTATCAAACTCCAAGCGTCCTTTAAACGTTAATGGCTTTTCCATGTAGGACTTCGCATCTTTAACATGAAAGGAGAGGCGATTCGATGTATCCGCGACAATCCGATAAGGCATTTTTTCGGTTGTTTGATCAAGTTTTTGCTGGATGTTGGCGAGCTGTTCAAAAATCGAATTCTGAGGTAGATGTTCGTCGATCAGCGCGAAAAGATTCGTCTCAGGATTTATCCAAGTTACCAGCTTACTTAAATTGTTCTCCAACTCACCTTCAATCGAGAACATTGCGGTTTTAGAAATGGATTTCGAGCAGGCGACAATACACTGGTGGATTTGTTCTTTTTCTCCATTGACGGGATTAAGGTATGTCGTCTTTAACATCTGACGAACTTGGTTTACGACATTCATTGCACCATTGCTGGCTTCAGCATTACCAGTTATTTTTCTTGCTTTTACAACCACGCCGTAGTTGCGACGTTGCCTAAAATCATCCTCTTTCCACATGACAATATCTTTTCCTCGTTCCAATGAGGTTCCATCAAACGGTGTGACGTCCCGAAACCCCATCTTTCGAAAAAGCGGAATTAACACGATGTTCTGAAAATCTATTTCACTTAGTTTAAGAATATCGCCTTTTTTCATGCCCTGATTGTCGGGTTACTTCCAAACAAGCTTTCTTCCTTTTCGAACGACATTCTCGACCGTAAATCCGTAATCCCGAAACACATCTTCCGCCGGGGCCGAAGCGCCGAAACGGTCGACGGTTAGGGTGCCACCGTGGTCGCCGACGTATTTGGCCCAGCCTAGACTGACGCCGGCTTCGATGGCTAGGCGGGGTTTGATGTTCTTGGGCAGGACGGATTCTTTGTACTTGGCCGTTTGAGCGTCGAAGAATTCCCAGCACGGCATTGAGACGACGCGGGTTGGGGTGCCGGATTTGTTTAGTTTTTCGCGGGCTTCCATTGCCAGGCCGACTTCGGAGCCGGTGCCGATGAGGATTAGTTTCGGCGCGATTTTTTTGCCGGCGCTATTCTCAGCTTCGGCCAGGATGTACGCGCCTCTGTGCACGCCTTTTGCGTCGGCGTATTTTTTGCGATCGATGAGAGCTACTTTTTGCCGCGAAAAGGCGAAAGCGGTCGGGCCGATGTCTCGGAGAAGCGCGGCACGCCAGGCTTCGCGGGTTTCGTGGGCGTCGCATGGGCGAATCACCGCGAGATTGGGAATTGCTCTTAACGCCGCAAGATGCTCTACCGATTGGTGCGTCGGGCCGTCTTCGCCGAGGCCGATGGAATCGTGGGTGAATACGAACAGCACCTGGATATGTGACAGAGCCGCCAACCTTATCGCCGGCCGCATGTAATCGGAAAACGTCTGGAACGTACCGCCGAACGGTATTACGCTGCCGTACAGGGCCATGCCGTTCATCGTCGAGCCCATCGCGTGTTCGCGAATACCGAAATGGATGTTGCGGTTCTGATATTCGCCCGACGCGAAATTGGCGGACGATTTGATGTAGGTGTTGTTCGAGGGCGTCAGATCGCCCGAACCGCCGATCATCTGCGGGATTTTGTCGGCGATTGCGTTGATCACTTCGCCGCTGTACGCACGCGTCGCCTTGGCTTCGACATTGTCGAATTTCGGCAAGCTCGTCTCCCAACCCTCGGGCAGTTTTCCGGTGCGCGTTTCACGTAATGTTTTGCCGAGATCGGGAAATGCCTTTTCGTATTTATTGACCGAAGCTTCCCACTCTTTTTGAAGCTTGGCACCGTTTTTCACAGCCGAGCGGAAGTTCGACAAAACGTCTTTCGGAATAAAGAAGCTCTTATTCTCAGGCCAGTCAACATTACGTTT
>CADEEU010000415.1 GCA_902826385.1 uncultured Acidobacteriota bacterium
CCGCCGCCGCTGCAGGACAGGCTGGAAATACTTCCGCTTTCCGGTTACACGGAACGTGAAAAATCGGAGATCGCAAAACGCCATCTGATCGAAAAGTCTGCCGAGAATAACGGCATCGATGCCGAAAAAGTGAGATTTACCGACGACGGCATTCTGGAGATCATCCGTCACTACACTCGCGAGGCCGGCGTTCGCAATTTGGAACGCGAGATCGGCTCGTGTCTGAGAAAGATCGCTCGTCAGTTCGTGGTTTCGGAAGCCAAGGACGATTTCCGCGTGGTGATCGACGCTGAAAAGGTCAAAGAGCTGCTTGGCACTATTCGATTCCGCAAACAGGACATCGCCCGCAAGAGCGAGATCGGTTTAGTAAACGGCCTTGCGTGGACTGAGGTCGGCGGCGACGTGCTGCAGGTCGAGGCAACATTGGTCGAGGGTAAAGGCGACGTAACGCTAACCGGTAAGCTCGGCGAGGTGATGCAGGAGTCTGCCAGGGCCGCGCTGACATGCGTTCGCTCGCGTGCGGAAGAACTTGGAATCGACCCCAGGGATTTTCGCGAAAAAGACCTGCACATCCACGTGCCCGAAGGAGCGATCCCGAAAGATGGTCCAAGCGCCGGTATCACGATCGCGACGGCTATGGTTTCCGCATTGACCAAAAAAGCCGCCCGGCACGACGTTGCCATGACCGGCGAGATCACCCTTCGCGGAAAGGTCCTGCCGATCGGCGGTGTTAAGGAAAAACTCCTCGCTGCCCATCGATTCGGACTTAAGACGCTGGTTCTCTCAAAAGAGAACGAAAAAGACCTTGCGGAGATTCCCGACGAGGTGCGCGAAGATCTGACGATCCATCTTGTGGACACGATCGATGAGGTGCTATTGCACGCGATCGAACCTTTGAAGGCGGAACCGGCAATTGTGACGCCTCCGATATGGACTGGCGATCCGGCACCGACGACCGAGGTCACAACGCAGTAAATTATCTGGGTGGAACGCTATTCGACGACTCGGTTAAGCGTGGCTGGATAAACTCGCGGAAATTTTTCCAGGCTTGAGCTTCGTCTTCGCCGCGGTCGATGGAGTTCCAGGCGTCCGTGATCCGTTTCTTCTGCACCTCGCTCAAGTGCCACGAAAGGGGCGGGCCTTCGTCTCCGTCAATTCTCGGAAATTCGAATACGACGGTCTTGATATTTACTCCGTTCTTTTCCCAAAGTCGCATAAATATTTCCAGCTCTGTCTCGTTGTGCGATAGCTGTCCCGTGGTTCGAACGCTCAGCAAAGTTTTCAAAGGGACGAAAGTCTGAAAGTATGGGCTGGTGCTTGCTTTGTCGCTCGGTATCGGTTTGGATACCTCGTCGCCGCGGATTTGCACGATCAGAATGTGATTGGGTCGTTTTCCATTTTGGTCCGTAAGACCTTCATTTAACCACTCGATAAGGCTCGAAATGCCGTAATTATCGTAGTAGCCGCCGTCGGCAACGTGCTGATAATTGGGTTTTTCATCATCGGCCAGATTAGCCCGTGGAGCGGGCGTCACGTACGGAAAACTTGCCGAAAGCCTTGCGGCTGTCTTAATTGGGATATCTTTTCCCTCGATAAAGCTGTAAAAGCTTTTGTTGTCTATCTTAGCGGCTACCCCGACCGGACTGGACTCCTCTTTTCCTGAGCGTTCGAGACACGCGCCGAAGGTCGTCTTTTTCTCACAAATGTCGCTGGTGGAAAGCAGCAGCCGTTCGCCCGTTTCTACGATCGTAGCATTGAAAATCGAGGCGGGCCTCCATCCCAAACGAACCCCTTCACGCCATTCCAGAAGGCCCTTGTTCAAGTTTGAATTTCCTTCCGCCCAGCGATCCTCCAGGGCATGACCGCGACCGTAGCCTGACGGAAACGGAAAAAAGCTTCTCGTTAGATCAGGGTAGACCAGGCCCCACGCAACAGCGTCGAGGCTTGTTCTTTCTGCATTTTCCCGTACCGCCTTTAATTTTTCCGGCGGTATCCCGTCCGGCTGATACGCATCCAGGAAATACATCGCACCCACACTTCCACCCGAGACCGAACTGATTAGACGGATCTTGGAAGCACACCCGTTAAATTCGGGCCCGAACTCGCCGCTTCGACATTTTTCTTCGATTCCGGTCAACACGCGCGCTGTCCACGCCGCCGCCTGAATACCGCCGCCGTTTGCTGCCACGACGATCGCATAATTTCCGCCCGGCGTTGCTTCAAGTACCTTTGCGGGTGTAAGCGGATTGGAGCCTAATTCCTGTATTTCTGCCGTGTTTGGCTCGAGGACCGGAAAAAGATAGTCTTCGCTCGTGATCGAAGCGAATAGATACACAGGTATCAAAACCAAAACTACCGGAAACCGGTACCGGTCGAAAAAGAATGACAATGCCCCTAAAAACCAGACCAGGACGGTTAGAAGCAGCATCAGGTAACTCAGGGCCGTAACTTGTAAGCTGTCGCGGAAACCCTTTGGCGTCCAACCCACAATGAAATAGACGATCAAAAACAAAATGAAAAGGGCCAGAGCTGTGAAGTGTTCCGGATAAACAAAGGCCCTTCCTTTACCGTCGATCTCCGGTTTCTTTCCGTCCTCCCGGTACTTCACATAGCCTTTTCCAAGGAAAGCGGGGATACGTTTGAATGTTCTGTCCAGCCATTTCGGACGAAAGATCTTGTTTGATATTTCGTGAATGTACTCGTTTTCATTTGAGAGACGTTCTAGCGGATTTTTAACGGGCATCAAAAATCCGCCAAGACTCTCCGCCTTGCTTTTTCTATTTAGAAACCGCTGAAGCGTATCGGCAGCCAGCAGCAGAGCGACCGCCGCAACAAAACCTGCGACGGTTCCTGACGCCTTGATCCAGATGTAGTCGAAATTAAGGAAGAAAACTCCGAAAATCATT
>CADEEU010000416.1 GCA_902826385.1 uncultured Acidobacteriota bacterium
TGTCTGTTTTCAATGGCCGCGTTCGATCAGAAAACCAGCTACGCGGGGACGTGGACGCTGGATACGAGCAAGTCTAAATTGGACGACCGTATGCGGAATGTCGAATCGATGACCATGACGGTCGAGCAGACTGAGATGGAATTGACGGTTACCACCGCGACGAAACGCGCAGCACCACCTGCAGATGCCCCTCCTCCGGGCGGCGGACGTCCCGGCGGCGGCCGCATGGGCGGCGGAGACGGTAAGACGGTTTACGCACTCGACGGCAAAGAGACCAAGACCGAGATCGAAGGCCGAATGGGCAAAATGCCCGTCACGTTAAAGGCAAAAACCGAGGGCAGCAAGCTAATGCTCTCTCGCTCAAGCACCTTCAATGGCCCGAACGGCGAAATAACCACCTCGACCAAGGAAACCTGGGAACTCGGCGCCGACGGCAAAACACTGACCGTAAACCGCGTACAAACCACGCCGATGGGCAACGCCTCGTCGACAATGGTGTTTACCAAGACCTAGATCGGAATTGTATTTTTCTTCTCGGCGTTCTCTGCGAAATCTCGGCGCCCTCTGCGTTACAAACCAAGTTAACGTAAAGGGCGCCGAGGAGGACGCTGAGACGAAATTCGCTTCTAACAGTTGACTAGTCCGTAAACTCGAGTTCCTCGATAATTTCCGTCATATACTGCTTTCCTAACTCCAGATCATCAGGTTTCAATGAAACAGCTCCGACGACCGCGTGGCCGCCGCCGCCGTAGCGTTCGCAGATCTCGGCGATGTTGTGAGTTCGCGGGCGCGGGGCCCAAGGGTTTGAGCCGACGGAAATTTTGGTGCGGAAAGAGCTTTGGCTCAGACTCACTACGTAGGTCACTTCGGGATGGAAATAATAGGGAATAAACTTGTTATAGCCTTCGACGCCGGTCCCGGTCAGATCGAAGCTGACGACGCCGCGCGTCGCGACGGCCTTTTCCTTTATCAATTCGACCGTTTCCCAGTGCTGTTTCAGGATCGGTTCGAGCTTTGCCTGAATCTCATCACTCGCTACGATCTCACCCAGCGATTTTTCGGTCAGCATTCGAATGATCTTCTCGACAAACGCCGGATCTTTTTCGCCTTCGATTACCTGCATCAGCTTCAAGGCGGGCGAACGCAACTCGACACACTGCGCGGGCGATTCGTAAAGCGCACCGTCGATGATGTGGGCCCATTCGATAAGCTCAGCCAGTGACGGATCCTCAAAATCGAATTTTTCTTTTGCAATTCGAGCGATGAACTCCGCGCAGGATTTACTTGTCGTATCCAGAAACTTTTTGCCCGAGCTGTCCGCCAAAAAGTGCTGCTCGTCGGACTCGGAGAGAAACGCTGACTGGTGATGATCGAACCACCACGTTAGCCGTTCGTCCGGGCAGTATTTGAAATCGACTATCGCATTCTCATCACCATCGAACTGTTCGCGGTCGAAGGCATTCCCGGCACGATGCATGGTCGGCGTGTAAGCAACCTCGGCAGCAGGCTCGATCTTTGTGTGGTAAAACTTAGTAAAAATGGCAGCCGACGAAACGCCGTCAAAGCAGTTGCCGTGGTAGAGTATCCTGAGTTTCATATAAGTCGGGTCCCAAGAGGCGGGCAAAACATTTTAGGTTAGTTGTCGGTGCGGGGTTCGTCAAGGAAGCGAAGGGTTTAGATGTTGTTGGAGTCTGTCGCCAGGGGTTTCTTTTCCTCTCATTCCTCTCCTTCCGTGTTTAAAGACCTGGCTACAGAGGGAGAAGATTAAGAAGAAGGAAGATGAAAAAAGGTGGGTAAAGCGGTTTGGATAAACTTTCAAAAATGATCATCCGAAAAGCCGAAAACTCCGATGCCGGCTCACTGGTCGATTTCAACCAGAAAATGGCACTTGAGACCGAAGGGAAGCAGCTTGAAGAAGCAGTCCTCGCCGACGGCGTTCGTGCCGTGTTTGCCGATCCGAACAGAGGTTTTTATGTCGTGGCAGAAGACAGCGACAGGATCGTTGGCGGATTGATGATTACATTCGAGTGGAGCGATTGGCGGAACAAATGGTTCTGGTGGATTCAAAGTGTCTATATCGTCCCGCAGGCCCGTGGAAAGGGAATCTATCGGCTGCTGTATGATTTTGTAAAGGCCGAGGCAGCCAAATCGGCCGACGTGTGCGGCTTCAGGCTTTACGTTGAACGCGATAACATCAATGCCCAGCGTGTTTACGAAAAGGTCGGAATGGAAAATTCCGTATACCTAATGTACGAAGAACACGAATAAAGCCGGAACCCTCGGGAAGGATTCCGGCTCTTTTGAAAACTGTATCCGAAACTCTGAGTTAGCGAGATTATTGTAGAAAGATGTTCACCCTATAAAACAAGAATCGAGAGGCTTCGGTTCGCAGTTTTCAAGTATCAAACTTTGTAGGCAGGAACAGTTTGAGGAAAAAGCCGGTTCAGTCTTCGTGCCCACACGCGAAGATTACCCCCAAGCGATCCGGCTTTTTCCTCAAAGCTTTCAAAAATCAATCTGCTCCGTTTTTGGGTTGTGATGCGGGGCCCGATCTTTTCGATCCGGCCCCGACCTTCCCTGCGTTCGCTGTTTTACCCTGGAGCTTGTTTTGATTTTCGTCAGTGACGAAGATGTCCTATCAATGCCGCTTCCGAAATGCAACGGCTGTGCCACAGTGTAAAAATTGCGGAAATGCCGTTCTAATCGGTGTTTGGTCATTTTGACCTGTATCAAGCTCTGTTCTGTTTCAGTACAAATTCTGAAATCAGGCATACACTCTGTTCGTTTTCAGTTCACGCCTGAACCGATTGTGTATGATTTAGATCGATGGGAAAGATATCCGAGGACGAGTTCGAGCGGCTTTGTAAAGGTATTCTTGCCGACAAGAACGCAATAATCAAACATA
>CADEEU010000417.1 GCA_902826385.1 uncultured Acidobacteriota bacterium
TTCCATTGTTGATAACTCCTAATTAATTGTTTCCGATATTATACGCGACCGTTCGAGTTTTTCCGTTCCTTCTGTTACTGGATCAAATATTTTAGAAAAATATTTAGTACTAGTAATAGTGCCTGTGAATATGTGCAAAAACCGTCTAAAAACCGATAAAGCCTTGTGCTTTCCTTCCACACCATTTGTGGAAACTTTGTGGAAAAGCCCTCTTTATTGAGGATAAACGGCAAGGTTCGTAATTTTTCAAATATTCACAATATCCAGTCTGGCCGATAAAGAGGAAATGTGTAAAACCCCTATCTAACTATCTGTAAATAAGCCGGTTAGCACTAGATGATTTCAAACAACCCTGTGGAAACCAATATCCGGGAAAACCGGTTAAAAATTCTTTAATTAACTGCAAAGACTGTCTATTAGCTCACTGACCGTCTTGTGGAAATCGCGATTTTCACTGACCAGAGCGTCGATCTTGTCAAAAGAGTGCATAACCGTAGTATGGTGCTTGCCGCCGAACTCGCGTCCTACCTCCGGGTAGCTGTGATTCGTAAGCCTCTTGCAGAGATACATGGCTACTTGCCGAGGCACGGCAATCGCACGCGAATTGTTTTTCGATTTAAGCTCATCAACCGTCAGCTTGTAGTGAGACGCTACTGTTCGGGCAATTCGCTCCATCGTCAGGCCTTCAGGACGCTCGCTGTCGATTACGTTTTTCATCGCATCCTGGGCAAGCATCTTGGAGATCGGCATTCCACGAAGGCTGGAGATAGCGACCAGGCGGACCAGCGACCCCTCGAGTTCCCGTACATTGCTCCGAATCTTGTTGGCAATGTAGATCGCAATGTCGTCCGGCAGATCTACGCCGTCCAGATCGGCCTTGCGTTTGAGGATCGCGACCTTTGTTTCGAGGTCCGGAGGTTCAATGTCCGCTATCAAGCCCCACTCAAAACGTGAATGCAGGCGTTCCTGCAATGTAGGTATCTCGCGCGGCGGACAGTCACTGGAGATTACTATCTGCTTCTGCTCATTATGTAGTGCGTTGAACGTGTGGAAAAATTCTTCCTGTGTTCGTTCCTTGCCGGCAAGAAATTGAACGTCGTCCATCAGCAATACGTCGATCGATCTATATTTTTCGCGGAAGGAATGCGTCGAATCATAGCGGATCGCATTGATCAGCTCGTTCATGAACTTTTCAGATGTTACATACGAAACGCGCATGTGACGGTCTCGCTGTTTTATTGAGTGGCCGATGGCATGCATCAAATGCGTTTTACCCAATCCGACACCGCCGTAGATGAACAAAGGGTTGTAAGTCTTACCGGGCGTATCCGCAGCACCGAGCGACGCGGCATGGGCGAATTGGTTTGATGAACCGACGACGAATTTGTCGAACGTATACTTTGGATTTAGCGAGTGCTCGAACGGATCGGTTTCCGCAGCCCGTTGGTTTACGACCGCGGCCGAACGCGAGGAATCATTTGTTGAGTGGATAGATTGCGAGCCAGGAATTCGAAATTCGTCTTCGTCATCCTTTCCAAAGCGGTCCTCTTCCGACTCGTTTTGGTCGACTATCCACTCGATCCGATGGTCCGGGTAGCCTAATTCTTCCAGCGTTTTAACAAGCAGGTCGGTGTAATAAATAGCGACCCAATCTTTTGTCACCTGTCCGGCGCGAAGGTACAAGGCCCTTTCATCCGGAGCGTAATTTTCTAAACGGACCGGCCGGAACCATGAATCGACGATGTGCTTGTTCAGTCTTCGCTCGATTGACGAAATTATGTCGTTCCAAAGGTCGGTTTTTCTCAAAGATGTTTCCACCAAAACTCCAAAAAGGCCGAATGGCCGAATAATAATTGCTCGCCGATTTGCCGGGAAAAATAAGACCAGACGAAACTGAACCGGGCCGCTTTAGAAAAAGCCGAAACGCTTTTTCGCGAAAGAGGTTTCGGTTGTGAGAGCAAACTTATCCTCAAAGTTTTCCACAGGATTTTCCACAAGCATGTGGAAAAGAAACGAAAAACTTAAAGAACTACATTAAGCCGTTTGTTTGCAACAGTTACGAGATATCAGCAATATCGAAACGGGCTACAGACTAACACAGCAAAAACGACAGCGCAAGGAGAATTCCACAGTAAAACAAGCGGAGGTTACAGACGTGTTAAGACCCTTGATTAACAACAATTTGGCATCAAAAAAGTATCTGTTAGACTTGGTATCCGGAAACGAAAAGTGAAAAAAGCCAATAAAAAAATTTAAGATTTTGGCCGATAAAAAGAAAAAAAATAAGCTCACAGGAAACCCTCTTCTCCGGGCTATTCGGCAGGCGTCTTCGGGCTTGGTTTTTATCAGCGAAACGGACGCGCCGATTGAGCCGTTTTTTGTCGCCAAAACAAAAGCAAATGGCTCATTGCCGGAAGCTCTCGAAACGGCCGTCGCCAAATTTTCGAGAAAAAATGTCGCCCAGGAATCGGCTGCGGTGTTTTTTGACAAAGTTGCCACAGTTCGCGACTGGCACGGAGAGAGAGAGAAAGCGGAGATCGAGCGGTTCTTAAATTTGAAAACGCTGTTTTACAACAACCTTGAAGAAATTACGTTGTTTAGAATCGGGACGATAAGAATAGAAGTTTTCGTAATCGGTTTTGACGAAAACGGAAATGTCGCGGGAATAGCGACAAAGGCGGTCGAAACCTAAAAAGGCCGACGGACTTCAACCGCCGGCCAACCTTATCCGTCGGTTCGGATTATTGTTCCCGGACCGAACTTGCTCCCGAAGAGCTTTTGTCGACGTTTTTAGGATTGCCTGAGTATAAGATCTTGCTCGCACCGCTTGCGTCCATTCTCAAATCTCCGGTCGCGAAGATGGAAACTTTGCTAGCGCCGCTTGCGTCGATATCCGCG
>CADEEU010000418.1 GCA_902826385.1 uncultured Acidobacteriota bacterium
CAACTAACGCAAAGGACGGCAGCCAGCGGATGTTTATCGTTCAGCGCGGCGGAATCATCAAGGTAGTCCCGTTCGGTGCGACTACGGCGACCGATTTCATGGACATAACTACCCGCGTACTTTCGGGCGGCGAACGCGGCCTGCTTGGTCTTACATTTCACCCAAACTTTGCCAACAACAGCTACTTTTTCGTTAACTACACGCGCCAGACCGACGGCGCTACGGTAATTGCAAGATTCAGGGCCACAAACAACAACACCATCGGCGATCCGAATAGCGAACTCATATTGCTGACGATCGCTCAGCCGTTTTCTAACCACAATGGCGGCATGCTTGAGTTTCGCAATGACGCGGGCGTGGACAACCTGTACATGGGGTTGGGCGACGGCGGCTCGGCAAACGATCCCGGTGACCGCGCCCAAAACATCAACGATCTGCTTGGCAAATTTTTGCGAATTACACCAAGTGTTCAGGAAAGCCCCGCCACACCCTATACCGTTCCATCTGACAACCCATACGTCGGCGTTGCCGGTGCCGACGAGATATACGCCTTTGGTATGCGAAATCCATGGCGCTGGTCGTTCGACCGCGGCGGCACGCGTCAGCTTTGGGCGGCCGATGTAGGGCAGGGCGCGCGTGAGGAGGTTGACGTGATCACGCTCGGCGGCAACTATGGCTGGCGCATTATGGAAGGTTCGATCTGCAACCCGAACTTTAACGGCGGCAACTGTACGCCGCCCGCGGGTCACGTTCCGCCGGTCTTTGACTACAGCAGTGCCGCGCCAAGCTCGCGTTGCTCTATAACCGGCGGCTACGTTTATCGCGGTACGCGGGGAACACTGCCGACGGGGGCTTACGTTTTCGGTGATTACTGCACCGGCGAAATATTGATGTTCAACGGCGGCCAGCAAGTGCCGCTCTTGGATATAGCGGATTTCAATTTGTCGTCATTCGGCGAGGACGAAGCAGGCGAGATGTACGTGTGTAACCTTGGCCTGGGAACCGTCCAGAAGATCGTGCCGGTTGCCGGCCCGACGCCAACGCCTACCGCGACACCAACGCCAACGGCGACTCCTACACCAACTCCTACGCCAACCACTACGCCGACTCCTACACCAACGCCTACGGCGACACCGACGCCAATACCGACTGCGACGCCGACGCCGACGCCGAACCCCGGTGTCTGCACGCCCTCATTGTCCGTGACCGAGGTTTTCCCTGGCAGCCTGAATGCGTTTACGTCAATTGCAGCCGGACAGAATTCGGTATCGGTCGATATAGCAAATTTCGGACTCGGGCTTCAGGGCTACACGGTTGTTAGTGCGACAAACGCAAATTTGACAATTCCGGCCTTCTCGCCGGGGACCTACGATCCCGTGACGGCGACGTTTACGATTCCGAATTCGGGCCAACCGGTCGATTTCACCCTGCGCGCATCGTCAAGACGGGAAGCAATCTTGATTCGTGCTCAATGTGCCGGCGGACCACAGCCGACACCGACGCCGACAGCAACGCCGACGCCGACGGCTACACCGACGCCAACGGCAACGCCAACACCAACCGCGACGCCAACTCCTACACCGACGCCGACACCAACGCCTGGCGGAGTTTGTACGCCAACGTTGACGGTTACCGAAGTTTTCCCGGGCAGCGCGGCCGCGTTTGAATCGACAACGGCCGGAGCAGGCTCGGTCACTGTGAATCACGTCGATTTTGGGGCGGGACTACAGGGATATGCGGTGGTCAGTGCAACGAACGCGAACGTGACGATACCGGCATTTACGTTTGGAACATATAGCCCAGTAACGGCTACGTTCACGGTGCCCGCGCCCGGGCAGCCGGTCGACTTTACGCTCCGCGCTTCCGGACGACGCAATGTGCTGGAGATCCGGGCAAGATGCGGTGCCGGCCGGCCGGAACAATTTAGCCTCAACACGATAGACACTTCATTCTGGCTGCCGGTTCGGAGACTGGATGCCGAACGATTTTTCGGCATCGCGTCGCGGAAAGAGTGGAAGCCGAACGAGTAACTTCGCTTTTGCCAAACGCCAAAACCTAAAAAGCCCTCGGCACCGATTTTTCGACCGGAGGGCTTTTTACTTTCCGGCAACGGGCAAAATTTGCAACCGCTATAGCGCCGCCGCCGTATAACAATTCGGTGGTTGTGGCTTTTATGAAAAATATCTTCGTCTTTATCTGCCTGATTTCGCTTGGTTTCAGCGGTTACGCTCAATCGCCCGCTGTCGTTACCGTCGCTCAAACTACAGCCGAAACGCGCGACGTGCGACAGCGCACATTTGACAAGGTTTGGACGACAGTTAGCGAAAAGCATTACGACCCGACGTTCGGCGGCGTCGATTGGGCGAAGGTGCGCGGAGTTTACGAGCCAAAAGCCCTGGCCGCCATTTCGGACAAAGATTTCCACGATGTTCTCCGCCAGATGCTTGGAGAGCTAAAGCTTTCGCATTTCGGTATTCATCCGCCAACGGCCGAGGTAGTTGCCGCACAGACGGGTCGCGGCGTTACGGGGATCGACGTATTGATGCTCGATAACGTTCCGGTCGTCAACCGCATCGATGCAAACTCGCCTGCCGCAAATGCGGGAGTAAGATCGGGCCATGTGGTTGCGGCGATCGACGGAAGGCCGTGGAAAGAGATCACCGCCCAGCTTGAAACCGCGCTTGCGGCCCGCAAGGTCACGGATGGGATGCGAAGGGTCTATCTTGAACGCACCTTAGAGGCCGCGATGAATTCCAAGCCGGGAACGACCCTCATCCTGGACGTCCTAACCGCCGAGAATAAACTGCAAAAGTTCAATATCGTCAGAGCACCGTTTGCCGGCGAGATGTCGCAGGCGCTCGGCAATTTTCCGCCGCAGGAAGTCGTTTT
>CADEEU010000419.1 GCA_902826385.1 uncultured Acidobacteriota bacterium
AGCAAAAGCCGCAACGGGGATTGCCTTTATTCCATGTTCGCGAACGGTCCATACGGCAACCGCAAAGATCACCCAACTTGGGAAATTGAGTGTAAAAAAGAAGCCCCATCCGTTGTCGGGCGACTTCATTAGAAAACATAGAAACAAAGCCCACCCGCAGATGATAAAGATGGCTCCAACTATTTCAAGTCCGCCCATTTTCTCGATTGACTTGAAATTACTTTTTCGGGTACTTCGCGTCGGCCTTAACCTCTTTCAGTTGCGCCAAGTGCCGGTCGCTGTGGCCGGTCATGAAGATGAACCATTGGAACGCATCCATTGCCCCGAAAGGATTTTGCATGAAGGTGCTTCGCAGATCGGCTTTGTTGGCCTTCATAAACTCGATTGTCTGGGTGCGTGTCTTGTCGAAATTGCTCAACAGATCCTCACGCGTTTTCCATCGGCCATTCGGGCGAACCTGTTCCGGCGCCGTGAATTTCTGAGTGCGATTTGTTACCGCGAGGACAACCGTGGTGTCGCCCATGCGAAAAACATCCTCACATTTCGGAGGCGCAGATTTCATGATCTGCCCGGTGATCAGGCCGAACAGAGCTTGCTCTACCACAGTGATGTGCTCCGCGATCTCGGCAATCGTCCAGCGACCTTCGGCACTGCGAAAATTAAGCTGCGCGTCGGAAATGCCGGTGAGCTGCTTTACGTAATCGTCCTTTGTGTCGTTGAAATATTTCAGCGCGAACTCGCGGTCTTTTTCGGTGAAAACGACCGGAGCTTTCGCCATTGGAGGCGCTTGCCCGTGAATGCTGGCACCCAAAAGGATAAACATCAGAAAGAATGGAACAGATTTGGTTAAAGTACGAACTTTCATATAAAACCTCCAAGAATCTAATTATTGGTGTCGGACCGGTCCGCCGTCGCCCCGCCGGTTGCCAGATAAAGTACTGCCATACGCACGGTTACGCCGTATTTTACCTGGTCCAGAATCAACGACCGCGAACTGTCTGCGACATCCGACGCAATCTCGATGCCGCGGTTCATCGGGCCTGGATGCAGCACGATCGCGTCCTTTTTCGCCAGGTTAAGCCGATCATTGGTGAGGCCATAATGGATCGAGTATTCGCGAAGGGTCGGAAAATATGCCGAGTCCTGACGTTCACGCTGAATGCGAAGGATCATAACTACATCGGCTCCGCGGATCGCGTCTTCGACGTGATTGCAAACCTCGAGATCTTTTTCTACAAGGTGCTGAAAATCGGAAGGAACAAGAGTGCCCGGACCCGCGACTTTTACTTTTGCTCCGAGCTTGGTCAGGAGATGAATATTGGAACGGGCGACACGGCTGTGGATGATATCGCCGACGATGGCGACATTCAGGCCCTTGATCTTTTTCTTGTGCTCGCGGATTGTCATCGCGTCGAGCAGGGCCTGTGTCGGATGTTCGTTGGCACCGTCGCCGGCGTTGACGACGGCCGCTTTGCTGACCTTTGCAAGCTGATGCGGTACGCCGGCGCTGGAATGACGCACGACTATGCAGTCCGGCTGCATGGCGTCGAGATTCAGGGCGGTGTCAAGCAATGTTTCACCCTTGCTAACGCTCGACGACGAGATGCTTATGTTAACCGCGTCGGCCGAAAGCCGTTTAGCCGCCAATTCGAACGACGTGCGTGTTCTGGTGGAGTTTTCGAAGAAAAGATTGATTACCGTCTTTCCGCGAAGGGTCGGGACTTTTTTAATCTCGCGGGCATTGATCTCGCTAAAACTTTCAGCCGTGTCCAGAATACCGTTTATCTCCGCCGCCGAAAGGCTCCGGATTCCGAGAAGGTCTCGTCTGCGAAACGGTTTTTCCATCAATGTCCGGCAAACTTCAGTTTGCTGATCGACAAACTAAAGTTTGTCGGACTATGGTCGTTCGAATATGCCAACAGCTTCAATATCATCGTACTCTTTGAGCATCACGCGAATGATCTCTGCCTGTTTCGTCGGAACCAACTTTCCGACAAAATCTGCTTGAATCGGCAATTCACGGTGTTCGCGTCCGCGATCTATCAGTACGGCCAGCTGTACTTTCTTTGGGCGGCCAAAGTCCATCAGCTGGTCCATTGCGGCACGGATGGTCCGGCCGGTGTAGAGCACGTCGTCGACGAGCACGATTATCTTGCCGTCGATGTCCTCGTTCAATTCGGTACGGTTTACGACAGGGTTCGCACCAACGGTCGAGAGGTCATCACGATAGAGCGTAATATCGATAATGCCGTAAAGAGGCCGGACGCCTTCGAGAGATTCGATTTTGTCCACAATCCGTTCGGCCAGCGGTACACCGCGGCGGCGGATGCCGACTATGTAAAGCTCTTTCGCTCCGTGATTTTCTTCGACGATCTCCGACGCAAGACGCGAAACGGCCCGCTTCATGCGGGCGCTGTCCATTATGCGAGATTTTTCGACTAAGCTGTTTTCGTCTGTCATTCGAGAAGAGAATCGTAACAAACGCGGGCTGAAAGTTCAAAGAACGCCTCGTTGTTTCGGTCGAGGACGAAATTCCTTTAATATTACGGCTTTAGCATGTCTAAATTGTTCGAGAAGATTATCCGCCCGGCTTTGTTCAGACTGGATGCCGAGGCCGCTCATGAGGCAGGACTACGGGTTTTGGAAACCGGTCTTGGGACTGACCTTGCTCAGCGCATGGCGCGGCGTCAATACGGATTTGATCTTCCGCTCGAGGTTGAGCGATTCGGCTTGAAATTCGGCAATCCGCTGGGAATAGCAGCCGGTTTTGATAAAAACGGGCGGGTAGTCAATCATCTCGCCTCGTTGGGCTTCGGGTTTGTCGAGGTCGGAACCGTTACCCTGCGGCCTCAGTCGGGTAACGAAAAGCCCAGGATGTTTCGAT
>CADEEU010000420.1:0-1714 GCA_902826385.1 uncultured Acidobacteriota bacterium
AGGTTTGAATTCAATCCGGAATATCGGGAAGTGCTGGAGAAAGAAGGGCTTGTTATCAGCGGTGTTTCGCCCGACGGGAAGTTCTTTATCGCCTGCCAGTTTCATCCGGAATACAAATCGAAGCCTTTAAACGCCCATCCGCTGTTCACTTCGTTTGTGAAAGCTGCGTGGGAAAACAGGCTGACCAGCGAGAATTTGCAGCACGACCTGGCGAGCGACAAGCAGCCGCAGACGCAGAACGCCGAAGCGATGAAAGAATCGGCCTGATCAAAGTTTTGTTTGAAAGTATCGATCACAGATGAATAAGGCCGCGATCGCAAACATGCTGGTGAGCGTCAATGCGTTCGCTCCGTTCCGATTTCTAAATCGGTCAAAGCTTCCGATACTTACTTATCACCGCTTTTCCGAACGTGAAAAGTTCGGCAAGACATCTGCCAAGGCTCTCGAAACACATCTCGAATACTTAGCAAAAAATTATCGCGTCCTTTCGATTTCCGACGCCGTTCGCAACATACGAGAGGGAGCACCTCTGCCTGCGGGAGCGGCCGTGATAACCATCGATGACGGTTATCTGGATTTTTACCGGCACGCATTTCCGGTCCTGAAGAAATTCGGCATGCCCGCGACGTTCTACGTCGTCACGAATTTTGTCGATGGCAAATGCTGGATCTGGACAGACAAGGCAAGATACATCCTGAGCAAAACGGCCGATGAAACTCTGTCGTTTGAGATCGGCAATGTGAATATAGAGCGCCGATTTACGGACAGGCGATCGAGATTTAATGCCGCGGCGGCGGTCAATGCGGAACTCAAGAAATTGCCTGACGAAAAGAAAGATGATGTTCTGATCGAGCTTGCTAAAGTGATGAAGGTCGAAATTCCCGATCTTCCGCCCCCCGAGTTTGCTGCTATAAATTGGGACCAGGCACGCGAGCTTTCAGCGGGCGGCATCGACATCGGTTCGCACACCGCCAATCACCCTTTGCTTACGAATGTCGATGCCGAAAGATTGGGCAGCGAGCTTAAGATTTCCCGGTTAAAGATACAGGACGAATTACAATACGATAACGTGAATTTTTGCTACCCGAACGGCAACGTTTCAACCCGCGAGAGCGATGCGGTCGAGTCGGCCGGATACGCTTCAGCCGTGACGACCGAGATCAGATTGTGTGAAAATAACGATAATCGGTTTTTACTGCCGCGCCTGGACGCAGAACCGGAAATGCACAGGTTCATTCAGGCAACGAGCGGGTTCGATCGGATGAAGAAAGCGATTTAAACAATTTATGATTAGACGTTTACTATGCCCGGTGTTTTTACTCCTGACACTCGTTTGTTCGATGCCGGTCTTCGCACACGAATATTGGCTGGAACCGGAGACGTTTTTCCCGGCCGTCAATGAAAAGATAAACCTAAGGCTTTGGGTCGGCGAAGGGTTGAAACACGACGAAGAGCGTCCGTTTCAAAAAGAAAAAACCGAGGTGTTCCGCCAGTATTTCGGCAAGGTTTGGTTCGATCAGGCCAAGAACGTCGCCGACAATTCGCTCCCGTTTTACAGCTACACGTCGGGCTCGGCCGGTAACCATCTGTTTGCGATGGAGCGCAACTGGTCTTACATCACACTCAAACCCAAGGAGTTTGAAGATTATCTTCGCGAAGATGGGATGGAATACATCATCGGCGAACGCTCGAAACTTGGGGAAGCGAACAAGGA
>CADEEU010000420.1:1724-2880 GCA_902826385.1 uncultured Acidobacteriota bacterium
CTAAAGCTTGAGATCATGCCGCTGCAAAATCCGTACGCAAAAAAGGTCGGCGAGACGATAGACTTTCAAGTGCTGTTCGACGGAAAACCCCTCGCTGGCCGCACTATTTTTGCCGATAACCGCGATGGCGAAAATATCGCAAAAGTTAAAATGGTCACCGACCGCAATGGAAAAGTTTCGGTCAAACTAGACCGAAAAGGCGTGTGGCTCATCCGCCTAGTTTTCATGCAAAGGTGCAAAACGGATTGCGGCGAAACGGACTGGGAAAGCTTTTGGGGTGCGTTTAGTTTTGGAGTTAAGTGAAGCCGCAGCGTGCTATAATCTCGGCAATCTTTGTTCAGCTCTATGATCGCTACAAAAAACTACAAAGCCTCCGAGGAAGTTGCAGATTTCATTGCGGCTACCGATCCGGCAAGAGTTTTAGCATTTCGGCCTTCGGCGGAAACCATCGCTCGCGTTTCGGAACTGATAGAGCGTGAAAAGGGCGTGGGGATAAACGACGACGAAAGACAGGAACTTGATCATTACATGCAGCTAGAACACCTGATGAGGATGGCAAAAATCTTCGCGCGAAAATACAGATCTGTTAAATGAATCGGTACCTCAGCGAAACGCTCGCCGCCGAGATCAGGTCGAGGGCAGAGAACAGGTGTGAGTATTGCCTTATCTCGATCGAGTGCACCTACTTCGGAGGCGAGATCGACCACATTAAGAAGTTTGAAACACGACGGTCTGACGGATATAGAAAACCTGGCTCTCGCTTGTCAGCCATGCAACCGAAGTAAAGGAAGCGACCTTGGTTCGATCTCGGCGGTCTCGCAAACTTTAATACGTTTCTTTAACCCGCGGATCGACATATGGCCGGAACATTTTTCATTAACATCCGCTTGCGAGATTGAACCACTGACCGAGATTGGAGAGGTAACCGTCCGGGTTTTCCGTTTCAACGACCCCGAACGTCTTCTCGAACGACAAGGACTAGTTGAACTGGGTTTGTATTCGTCGGGCTAGAGATGGCCGTTACGGATTTCGGAATTTGATTTAAATGAAATTAGCCTCTTTTGATGTCGGCGGTGCGCGTTTTGGGACAGGTGATCTCGCGTTTGTTCTAGGCCCTTGCGTAGTTGAATCTTACGATCACGCGAGCCTAATGGCG
>CADEEU010000421.1 GCA_902826385.1 uncultured Acidobacteriota bacterium
AGATGATCGCGATGGGATTCACGCCGACCGAGGTCGATCAGATGACCGGCAAGGCAATCGGGCACGCGTCGTCAGCGACGTTCAGGACTTCCGATCTTGTCGGGCTGGATGTGACCGCACACGTTACGACAAATCTCTATCCTGCGGTGCCTGATGATGAGGACCGCGACGTGTTTCAGCTTCCGGCATTGATCCAGACACTGCTCGATAAAAAGCTGCTTGGTGACAAGACGAAAGGCGGATTTTTTAAGAAATCGACCGATGCGGAAGGCAAGCGGGTGATTCTGGAACTCGACACCAACACTCTTGAATATAAGCCGCAAGAGAAGACAAAGTTTCCATCACTCGATGCGGCAAAAGGCATCGAGGACATCCCGACGCGGGTTAAGAAACTGATCTGGGGTGACGACCGCGTGGGAGAGTTTTTGTGGAAAACGGCGTCGCGCGTTTCGCGTTACGCGGCGAACCGCATTCCGGAGATTGCCGACACGATTGTCGAGATCGACAACGCGATCAAGTGGGGTTTTGGCTGGGAGATCGGCGTATTCGAGGCGTGGGACGCGATGGGCGTGCGCGAATCGGTCGAGCGCATGAAAAAAGAAGGTCAGGCCGTGCCGGAGAGCGTCGAAAAGATGCTCGCTTCGGGGGCCGAAACTTGTTACAAGAACGAGAACGGCAACCGTTTCTACTACGACCTGATCGGCGGCGAATACAAACCGATGCCGGATCGCCCGGGCGTTCTTGTGTTGAAGTCGGTCAAGGAACGGACGGGCGTAATAAAAACTAATCCGGGAGCCTCGTTGATCGACATCGGCGACGGCGTTGCGTGTCTTGAGTTTCACTCGAAAATGAACTCGATCGGCGGCGACACGGTGCAGATGATGAACTTTGCACTGGATGAGGTCGAGAAGAATTTTTCGGGCCTGGTCGTCGGTAATCAAGGCGGCAATTTCTCGGCCGGGGCGAACATCATGATGCTGCTCCTGGCCGCTCAGGAACAAGAATGGGACGACATCAACCTGATGGTCCATTCCCTGCAGCAATCTATAATACGGCTTCGTTATTCGACGAAGCGGGTGGTGACCGCTCCTTATGGTTTAGCTCTCGGCGGGGGGTGCGAGATCTCGATCCACGGCAACCGGGTTCAGGCGGCGGCGGAAACTTACATCGGGTTGGTCGAGGTCGGAGTCGGGTTGATCCCGGCCGGCTGCGGTACAAAAGAAATGACGATGCGTGCGATGGACGCCGCGGCAGCAACGCCGGATGCCGATCCGTTGAGCTTTTTGAAAAAAACGTTTGAAATGATAGGTATGGGCAAGGTCGCAACCTCGGCCCAGGAAGCGAAATCGTGGGGCTTCTTCCGCGACATCGATGCTATCTCGATGAACGGCGACCGCCTTATAGCAGATGCAAAGCAGGAAGTGTTGAACCTTGACGCTTCGGGTTTCGTAGCTCCGGTGCCGCGGCAGGATATTTATGTCATGGGCGAGGCCGGCCAGGCGGCGATGAAACTGGCCCTACACATGATGAAACAAGGCGGTTTTGTCTCCGACCACGACGTTCTGATCGGCAAGAAATTGGCAAAAGTGATGAGCGGCGGCGATATGAATCACTCGGCAAACGTTTCCGAGCAGTATCTGCTCGACCTCGAACGCGAGGCCTTTGTGTCGCTGTGCGGTGAGAGAAAAACGCAGGAGCGCATTGCCGCCATGTTAAAGACCGGCAAGCCGCTTCGGAACTAGCTGTCGATGGAGGTGTTTATGGACGAAAGAATTAAACAGATCACCTCGGAAATGAAAAAAGTGTCGGACGATGTTTCCGAAACATTCGGTGTTCTTACCATAGAGCAGTTGAATTGGAAGCCGGCGGAAAAAAGCTGGAGCATCGGGCAGTGTCTCGATCATTTGATACTGACGAACGAACAGTTTTACCCGGAGTTCGACAAACTGGCGGCTGGGACGCGTCAAAATTCACTTTGGGAGAATTATTCGCCGTTTACGGGATTTTTCGGACGGTTTTTGATCAAGGCTGTGACCGAGGATTCCAAGAAGGCCAAGGCACCGTCAAAAAGTATTGTTCCGCCGAGCGAGATACCGGCAGACATCGTCGAACGCTTTGAACGGAACGTAGCGGAAGTAAATCAAAAGGTCGAAGCTTGTGCCACGGCCGACCGCGAAAAGACGGTTGTGACTTCTCCTTTTTTGGTCGTGATGACATATAAACTCGACGATGCGTACACGGTTTTAGTCGAACACACGAAACGGCACATCCGACAGGCGAAACGGGTGATGACCGCGGACGGGTTTCCGATCTGATCGATGCCGGAGAATTTCAAAAGCCGTAGATTTCGCTGGGGTTTCAATTTTTTCCCGGCCTACCGCGGTACGGGCGGGCGGATAGCGTATATCGCCGATGACTGGCGTGAGGTCCGGGTAAAACTGCCACTGAGCTGGCGGACGCGCAACTACGTCGGGACGATCTATGGTGGCAGCATCTATGCTTCGATCGACCCGATCTATATGCTGATGCTGATCAAAATACTCGGGCCGGAGTACATCATCTGGGACAAAGCGGCGAAGATCAGATTTCGCAAGCCGGGAAACGACACATTATATGCCGATTTTCAGCTTTCGGTTGAGGAGACCGATGAAATAAAACGGCTGGCCGAAGACGCAAAATCGGTCGATCGGATCTATAACGTCGAGTTGAAGGACAAGGCCGGCGTTGTACACGCTCAGATCGAGAAAACGCTGTATATAGCCAAGAAAAGTCAGAACCGGGAGCGATAGCGACTGGGGTTCTCGGCATCGGACGGTTGTGTAGGTTCAGGAAAACGCCTCTGTCTTTCCCATATCGGAATAAAAGAGTATGAAACG
>CADEEU010000422.1 GCA_902826385.1 uncultured Acidobacteriota bacterium
TCGAATTCGACGAGAAAACGCTGCAGCCGACCTATAAATTGCTGCTTGGCCTCGCCGGCGCATCATCCGGCATCCAGATCGCCGGCCGATTCGGCATCTTGCCGGGGGTAATCGACAACGCCCGACAAAACCTCGACATTTCTGCCCAGGACGCCGAGGCATATTTGCTAAAGCTCCAAACCGAAACCAAACAGGCCGAAGACCTCCGAATAGCCCTCGAAGAAGAACGCGAAGCCGTGGCGATGAAATACGCCACCCTCGATATCGAGGCCGGCAAGAAAGAACGTGCCCGTCAAAAAGAATTCGAACAAACCCTTGCCGAAACCGTAGATTCGTTCGACCGCCAATCGAAAGCGTTCATGTCCGGCCTGGAAGACAGGGTCCTCAAGAACAAGCTGGAGAAAGAACGCTCCGCCCGCAAGGCCGAACTCAACAGGTCGATGGTCGCGAAAGTCGGCACCAACCGGGCAGAACCACCTGCGTCAGCGGGTGGCCGAGACTCGACAAGAATTGACGTTGATTTGCGGACAGGCTCCGCACCGCCCGCTCACGCACGCGGTACTGAAAGTATCGCCGTCGGCTCCCGAGTAATCACATCCTTCGGAAACATCGGAACCATCGAAAAAATGGACAAAGAAGTCGCCGAAGTTCTCGTCGGCGGCATGCGCCTCCGCGAGAAAATCGCAAACCTCCAACTCGCCGAAGCAGAAACACGACCGGCAGCGAGTCTGCCACGTGTCAGTAGCCCGCACGTAAGTAAGGGCCAAACCGGACCTGACGGCGGTTTTAGTAAACTACTCGACGCCCCCGACGCATCCGCCGAGCTCAACCTAATCGGCCGCACTACTGCCGAAGCCGAATACGAACTCGACCGCTTCATCGACGAAGCTTACATGGCTTCACTCCCCCGAATCCGCATCATCCACGGCTTCGGCACCGGAGCGTTGAAGAACTTCGTCCACCACACACTCAAGAACCATGAACTGATCGAACGCTTCGCATTCGCCCCACCCGACCAGGGCGGAAACGGTGCTACAATAGCGGAAATGAAACTGTGATTTAGGAGGTATGGCCGTGATTTCGCAAAAAGAACTAATTCGTGAAATTTCAAAGCTTCCGGTGCCACTCCAACGCGAATTGATTGAAAAGGTTTCAAAGAATCTTAACGCGTTTATCGAAGATGGGTCCCCTGAGGAGAATAAATTTCAGCGAGAACTCACGAAAGAGGAGCGCATCGCCCTTGCTAAGAGTTTGTCCGGCACGTTTAAGCCTGAGAACGGCTATATGCCGATGACCAAAGAGGAAGACCGGGAAATCTATTACGGACACATAATGGAGAAGTATCGCTGATGCGTGCCCTCATCGACACAAACGTGGTGCTGGACTATGTACTCGAAAGACAACCATTTCATCCCGATGCCGAGAAGATCATACTACTTGTAGCGGCTGAAGACTTCGTTGGATACCTATCGAGCATTACTCCCATTAACGTCTATTACATAGGCCGAAAACTGAAGGGTAAAGATCACTCTTTAAAGGAAGTTCGCAGGCTGATTCAGCTTTTCGAGATTGCCGCTGCTGACAAACAGGTACTTCAAGATGCATTCGACCTCGAATTCGCAGACTATGAAGATGCCGTGCAGTGTGCGTCCGCGATTAGCGAGAATTTGGACGCAATAGTGACACGGGACACTTCTGATTTCGAGAAATCCCCGATATCCGTGTACTCGCCCGCCGAATTTCTTGAGGTCCTTAAAGCTAAAAACAAATGAATCCGCGCAGTGTTTTTTTGCTAATGCTTCTGCTCTTCGCATTCGGGACTCACACAAACAGTCAGCCACCGAAAGCGATTTTGGTTGATTCTGTTCGAAAACCAACTTGCGAAGTTCTTTGGAGCAGGTTGGATTATCTCGCTGCCCAGGCCACGGAAAAATCGGGTTATGGGATCGTGGCGATCCACCAGGGAAAAAACGTGTTTGAAAACTCGGCTTACGAAAGGGCGATAAGAAATAACTCAGTCTTCCGAAATTTCCCTAATGGCCTGATCCGAACACTTTGGGTGAAATCCGATGACGACGAACCAAACTTGGAGTTCTTTAGAAGCGAGAATGGCACTGACGCATCTTACCGCGACATTCCGCTCGACTATGTTGTGAATATCCGCTCGCGAACGCGAGTCGTTGATGACTCCCTCGAAATCCTTAAGCTTGACGGAAAGCTGGATTATGTTGGGGGGGATTGTAAGAGCACATTCAGTTTGGAAGTACTGTCGAAAGTATTGTCATCAAATCCAGATTTGCGGGCTGAGATAGTTATCTTCAATAAAACAAAAAGCGGAGCGCAAAGGTTGTCTTCATTGATCCGGAAATCCGCGCTGTCAGAGTACGGCATTCTCAATAATAGACTCAAGATAATTCATGGAGGAGGCGGACAGGCGAAGGAGTGGAAAACGCAGATTTCGGCGGTTGAAATCTGGCTGCTGCCTTCCAAGCGTAAATAACTTGCTCTACGACCAATACTTCATCGACGACTTGAAGAACCGTGCCGATTTGGTGCGGATAATTGAGCCGTATGCTCCGCTCAAGAAGAAGGGCGCGAATTGGATGGGGTGTTGTCCGTTTCATCAGGAGAAGACGCCTTCGTTTTCGGTTAGTCCGGCTAAGGGGTTTTATAAGTGTTTTGGGTGCGGGAAGGGCGGGAATGCGTTTACGTTTTTGATGGAAATGGAAGGGCTGAACTTTCCCGAGGCGATACAGCGCGTGGCCGAAATGTCGGGCACAACTTTGCCGGAGCCGATAGAA
>CADEEU010000423.1 GCA_902826385.1 uncultured Acidobacteriota bacterium
GGCACTGTTAAATGACCGGAGGACTATACAAGAGTAGCTGTGCTGTATGTTCAAGTGTAATGTGGTCAGGAATCTTACGGTTGGCGCCCTCGTCTTGGCAGCAGGGACTTCGATGGTGTTTGCCCAGAAGGAAAAAGACAACCAGCCGAGCCAGGACCCTAATACCAAGGCACGCAACGTCAAGCCTGAGTTGAAGGAAGCCTATAAGAAATGGCGCAACACGGACGTTGCGTACATTATTACAAAAGAAGAAAAGCGTGCCTTTGACGCCCTGACCACCGACGAAGAGCGCGAGAATTTTATCGAAAACTTCTGGCGTCGTCGCGATCCGAATCCCGATACCGAAGAGAATGAGTACCGCGAGGAGTATTACGAACGGATTGCGTACGCAAACGAGCACTACACGTCCGGCATTCCCGGATGGAAGACGGACCGCGGCCGCATCTACATTGCCTGGGGCAAGCCGGATTCGGTCGAGTCTCATCCGTCCGGCGGTTCGTACGACCGCCCGAGCTATGAGGGCGGCGGTTCGACTACGACCTATCCGTTCGAGATTTGGTTCTACCGGCACCTGGACAACGTCGGCGATGGAGTTGAGATCGAGTTTGTCGATCCAACCGGCACTGGTGAATATCGCATTGCCCGAAACGCAAATGAGAAAGACGCCCTGCTGACTGTTCCTGGCGCGGGCCTGACCACGGCCGAACAGCTCGGCCTGTCCGACAAGGGCGACCGTATCAGCGGCATCGGCCAGAACAACTATGGCCGGGAACAGGATTCGCCGTTCCGCCGGCTGGAGATCATCACCAGTTTGCAGCGGCCGCCGCAAGTCAAATTCAGCGATCTGCAAAGTGTTGCCGGCGGTGACTCCGGTTTGTTGTTCGACAAAGACCCGCTGCAGTTCGACCTGCGTATAGATTTCTTCCGGCAATCGGATGACAGGGTTATAGCGGCCTTTACCGTTCAGACCGACAACAAAGAGCTTACTTTCGACAGTGTCGGCGGATTGCCGACGGCAAAGATGAACATTTTTGGACGCATAACGGCGGTCTCCGGTAAGCGGTCGGGTATTTTTGAAGATTCGGTTACGACCAGTGCAACCGCAACCGAGCTGGCCGAAACAAAAGACCGCAAATCGATCTACCAAAAAGCCGTTGCCTTAACGCCCGGCACTTACAAGGTGGACGTCGTTGTCCGTGACGTAAGTACCGGCAACCGCGGCATCGTCAATCAGGGATTCACCGTTCCGCGATACGACGAGAAAAAGCTCTCGACCTCAACGCTCATTCTTGCCTCGAAGATGCGCACGACCAACGAACGCGACATCGGCGGGATGTTCGTCATTGGAAATGCTAAGGTAGTTCCCAATTTGGCCGGCACCTATAAACAGGGACAGGACGTTGGTGTTTATCTACAGGTTTATAACGCTGGTATCGATCAAACGACGCTACGCCCGGCGGTCGATGTCGAATACGTTCTGACTAAAGGCGGCAAAGAAGTTCTGCGTCAGCCCGAGGATTGGAGCGGCCTTAGCGATTCCGGTCAGCGGCTGACGCTTGCAAGACTGCTGCCGACGGAAGGGCTGCCGCTCGGCGAGTATGAGTTAAAGGTCCTGACCAAAGACCGCGTCGGCGGGCAGATTATCGAGAACAAGAGTAAATTTTCGATAACGCAGTAAGCACAGTTGAACGAACAGATCAGAAGGCCGTCGAATGACGGCTTTTTTATTTTGGCGGAAACTTTCCTGTGCGAAGTGACCGGACTTGGATCAAAGGCGAGTGTCGTCCTTCGCTTGTCGCGAAGATCGACCTGCCGTCCGCCGAATATCCGATAGCCTCGCCCTGATCGCGATTGCCGAGGTCGATGACGGATGGTTTTTGTTTCCATATGTCATTGAAGTCAGTGGAATTGTCGGGAAGAGCGAATTCGTACGCCGCGAAGTAATCGCACAGCACAACGCGTTTGCCGTCGGGTGCGATATCACCGCCAGTAAGAAATCCGTTTGGGATTGCGGGGACGGTTATGTCGGCTATCTTTTCCACCTTCATCGTCGGCGAACCGAACGCGGGTTTGATTCTGTAAACTCCCGCTGGTTTGTTCCGCTGTTTGGTTACGACGAAGATGTCGCCCGTAATCGGATGCACCATCAGCGTTTCTGAATCCTGCCGTTCATCGGGGTAGGCGAACGTCATAACCTCGGCGGATGCGGTACGGGCCGGTTTCTTTTTGGTCGAACCTGGGGCGTCGACAATCTCTGGTTCCGCAACACGGTAAATGTTGTGATCCGGACGCGGTTCTTTACGGCTGTTACCGATGTCGCCGATAAGGAGAAAACACTTTCCGGTCGCATCTTTGAATACGGCGACGTCTTCCCAATCTTTGTTATCGGCGTTTTCGACCTTCCATGTTCCGAGATGTTTTCCTTTCGTATCCAATGCGAAAATAAATGCATCGTCGCCTGAATCATTGTGCGTCCACAACACGTCGTTCAGGCATTTCGAAGCGGCAATGCCACTGCTTTCCACTATCTCGTCCGACTCAACAAGGCCCTCGACCCGCGGTTCTGTGTAAGACGAACTTTCGCGATCGAACGACGGCGGTTCGCCTCCGCTAACCGGGCCGTGGCTGCAGGCGGCCGACAACAGCGAAACGCAGGCCAAAAATATGACAATCGGAAAATTTTTGGTTATAGTTTTGTTCGGCATACTGCACGCGTGACCGAGCATTATAACGTACCGCTTCCTGCGGTTGTTCAAACATTCTTATAGAAATGTTCGTAATGCCATTTAAGGTTTGACCG
>CADEEU010000424.1 GCA_902826385.1 uncultured Acidobacteriota bacterium
TCTCGGTGATAATACTTACGGCGGTACATTCAGGCTTTTTAACCGGATACTGTCGGATTACGGTATCGAATTCGATCTCGCGGACACCTCGGATATCTCTGATCTCGAAAAATTCTTCAAGCCGAACACAAAAATGGTGTTTGTCGAAACTCCGACGAACCCGGTCATGACCGTGACCGACCTTAAGGCCGTGTCCGAACTTGCACACGCAAACGGGGCGAAAGTTGTGTGTGACAACACATTTATGTCGCCGTATTTTCAGCGACCGCTGGACCTGGGCGTCGATATAGTTGTTCACTCGACCACAAAATATCTCAACGGGCACTCCGACAGCGTGGGCGGATTTGTGGCTTTGAACGACGAGGCGGATGCGGAATGGATCAAGTTCGTGCAGAATGGCATCGGAGCGATCTTGTCGCCGTTCGACTCGTTCCTGGTCCTTCGCGGAACCAAGACGTTGGCCGTCAGAATGGAAGCTCACGATCGCAACGGACGTGTAGTCGCAAATTTTTTGGCTGAGCATCCAGCGGTAAAAAAGGTATACTATCCGGGCCTTGTCTCCCATCCGCAGCATGAGTTGGCAAAAAGCCAGCAGACCGGTTTTGGAGGTATGGTCTCGTTCGAAACCGGCTCGCTGGAGAATGCAAAAAAGGTACTGGAAAACGTCAAATTGTGTACTCTCGGCGAAAGTCTCGGTGGTGTCGAGACGCTGATCTCTCACCCGGCAACCATGACCCACGCGTCTGTCCCAACCGAGACGCGGGAGCGGCTGGGGATAACCGACGGTCTGGTTCGAATTTCCGTCGGAATAGAGGACGTAGAGGATATAATCGAAGATTTAGATCAGGCTCTTGGTTAGTTTCGGGTTTCAGGGAAGTTTGGGTTTTGGATTGCCCTTGCAATTTACGGCCGGAAACAAGAAACTCGAAACTGCGTCATTTATGCTGAGTGTTGAAATACATGCAACGTCGCACATTGGCCGTGTCAGACGTGGCAACGAAGACAATTATCTGATATTGAACGTTACCCGTTCAAAGGCTTGGACCGGTGCCCAGGCTGACGGCGAATTCGTCATCGAAACCCAGAATTTCGATGTTGACGACAACGGCGTGGTTCTCGCGGTTTCAGACGGAATGGGCGGCGCCCTCGCGGGCGAGGTCGCAAGCAAAATGGCCGTCGAATCGGTTTGCGAGAAGATTCTTGACGAAGATATCGATGAAACACTGACGCCCGAGGGTTACGAACACCACCTTATCTCAAAGCTTTACAACGCAACGGTTTACGCGAATTATCTTATTCATCAGCAGGGCCGGAGCGACGCCCAATTTCAGGGAATGGGAGCGACGTTCACGGGTCTTGGCGTCACGCCGCAAGCGGTCGATGTTATTCAGGTCGGCGACAGCCGGGCATACCTTATTCGCAACGGCAAGATCTATCAGATCACGAAAGACCAATCGCTGGTACAGCAACTTATCGACGCTCAGCAGATATCTGCCGAAGAAGCCGAAACTCACACTCTTAAAAACGTGATCCTTCAGGCACTTGGGGCCCAGAATGAGATATATCCCGTTTCCGCACGCCTGTCTCCGAACAAAAACGACGTCGTATTAATTTGCAGCGACGGGCTTTCGAACAAGATTACCGCATCCACCATGCAGACGATCGTCTCGGAAAATCTGGATTCGCTTGCGACGGCCTGCGCTGAATTGGTCACGGAGGCAAATGAGAACGGCGGCGAAGATAATATAACCGTCGTGCTGGCAAAACTTACGGGCGACAATCTTCCGGATCCTGAGGGCGAAGACGTGCAGCTTGAGTTGATCGACCTCGGAAATATCCACGACACCGCCGATCAGGATACGGCCGAAATTCCCTGATTCAAATTACTGCTCGCCTCGCCATTCGGGAAGCTCGTTCGTTACCCGCCGAACGTAAATAGACGAGCCTTTTATACTTACAACCTCGACCTTCTCACCTTCAACAAGTTCGCTCTCGCCATCAATTGGAAACGCCGTCCACGTAGAGCCGTAAACCTTGACCGCTCCTTCGTTCAACGCTCCTTTGCTGGCACTTGTCACCGTACCGATCTGTCCGGGCAACGCGTCCATTCCCATCTTCACTGTGTCTTCTTCGCTATGTGAGAGATACTTTGCAAAGATCGTGCGCGACATCGCGGTCAAAGCTACTGAAACAACCGCGAAAACAACAAATTGAACAATGAATGGAGCTCCAAGCATGCCGGCTAAAGCCGCAGCCAACGCCCCGATCCCAAACCACAAAAGGAAAAACCCGAGCGTAAAGACTTCGGCAATTATTAGCCCTATCCCAAGAATCAGCCAGCCGATCCAAACAAGTTGATCCATCGTTTTTTTCCAGAAGTTCCGCGCCAATAATAGCATAGAACTGCAGCCAAAAACTCCGTACGCGTATCATGCACAGGCGATGCAAGTTGTTTGTGATGGGCCGTTACTCGTGCTAATCTTCAAACCAAGCTGGGGTGGCGGAATTGGTAGACGCCCAGGACTTAAAATCCTGTGAACTAAGGTTCGTGCGGGTTCGACTCCCGCCCTCAGTACCAAGCTAACTCATTTGTTTATAGAGACTCAGGGACTAGCCAGAGAATTGGCTGGTCCCTTTTTTTGTCTAAAATGTCCCTCGGGGGGGAATTTGGGGGGGAATTTTCGGCGAGAACTCCTTCCATATCTGACTGAAAGTGACCGATTCCGACCGTAGGTGACCCGGCTTTTGCTCTCCGGATTATTCAGTAGTTTTCTCGGCATGGCTTTTG
>CADEEU010000425.1 GCA_902826385.1 uncultured Acidobacteriota bacterium
GGCGAAGGCTTTTTATCCGGACGCTCGTTGAATGACCTGATCACATCCCATTCTTCCCGCGACAACTCGATTCCTTCCGGAAAGCTCTCGCGCATATGGGTGCGCAGAAGCGAGGCGTGATTTTCAAGATATTCGTCTAAAGCCGCGCGACTCCGGGCCTCATATCTTATCCGGTAACGACCGGGCGTCGAGCGGCTAAACGTCGCAGATTCGAAGGCCGCCGTCGCGAGCAGGTCGGGAATGTGCCGTTCGGTCATGTAAATTTCGTAGCCTTCGCGAAGGTCGCTGCGGACGGTAACTGTAATTTCGTACGTAACCATTGATCGGAAGCTCAGGGGAAAGAACATCGACAAAAATTCAATTGGACAATCCCGCCGGGCCCGAACCGACCAACAAATACGCTACCCGCATGTCGTCGGCCGTGGTACAAAACTGGATCTCCTGTTCCATTAGTTCGCTAAGAAACTCCCGAGCAGAATCTGTGCATTGCAATAGCCACGAGTTTTGTCGTGCGGTTGTCGGCGTCGTACTTTGGATTTACTTCCGAAAATTCGACGATCCGAGTGTTTGCAAGTGAGGCGGCGTATTTTACAAGCTGAATAAACTCGCCCGCCCGCAAGCCCAGCGGCGACGGGGCCGAGGTTCCCGGCGCGTCGGCTGAACGAACTGCATCAAGATCGAATCCAAAGAACGTGTTAAGCGAGGTGCTGTGCGAGATAAATTTCTGCTTGATGCTTTCCTTCAGCTCCATATCGGCTTCAGCCCGCGAACGCAGAAGCTCCAGGCTGATGCGATTAACACCCATTGATCGAATGTAGTCGTAGTAAACCGGTGAGCAAAAGTGGGTTTGATAGCCGACCTCGTAGAAATACGTCGGCCGCAGTAATTTTTCTTCCAGCAGTTGTCTGTACGGCGTTCCGCTGTTGCGTTGTTCTGCTATCCGCACGTCCAGGTGCGAATCGATATTCACCGCTATCCAGTTTTCCGGCCCGAACACTTCTGCAATGGCGCGTCCGTCGGGGTATGAAATATCGTTACCGCCGCCCAGCACGATCAGGCGTTTACCATCAGATAACATCTGCTTTACGACCGTGAGGTGGTTGTCATGCGTTTCTTCCAGGCTTCCGCCGATTTTTACATCGCCCGCGTCGAAAATTTTCTTCTTTAAGTTAAAAGGCGTCAGTTTATAGAACTGCTCGCGGATTGCGCTCGGGGCCAGGGCGGCTCCTTCACGCCCGTTGTTGCGACGGACGCCTTCATCCTGCGGACAGCCGACCATCACAATGTCCGCGGCCTCGTAATCCTTTTCATCCCGTCCTACGATCTCACCCAAGCGAGGATCGTTCTTGTCGTTTCGGCTAAAAAATAAGTCCTCGTTCGGACGTGTCGTACGATCAAACAGTTCACTCATTTTTGATGTGATTAAAGAGATTTATTAACCATCATATCATTTATCGAACTCCTTCGTGAACAATCCTGGCAAAAGTAGACTTCTGATTTCGGTTTCCTTTTGAGGTCAGGACGCCTTATTTTTCTTTTTCTTTTATTCCTCTTATTCCTCTCCTTCGGTGGATAAAATCAGACTATAGAAAAAGAGGAATAAGAGAAAGGAAGCAACGTATTTTTCGCAGACGCGGGAGAAAATATTCTATTCGACTAAGCATTGCTTTCGAACGCAGCAGAGAGCGAATTCGCGATCGCCGAGCGGAAATGCTGCTCTCGTTGAACGAAAACCATACATATGTCGATGGCACGAAATGTGCACCCATCGATTTCAAGGTTGTTCTCTCCGCAGCCGATTTTTGAAAGGAGAAAAATTATGAAGACGAGAAAGTTATTATTTGCACTTCTGATGATGAGCTTTTTTGTCGGCGTAGTGTTCGTCGCCGGTTCTGTGTCCGCAGAGGCCCAAAGCTATTACGTGAGAAAGGTCGTGAGGAACGGGCGCGTCAGATACGTCCGGGTCAAAAAGCCGAGCTTTTATCGGCGTCATCGTAACGCGATCAACATCGGCGCAGGTACCGCCGGCGGAGCCGTTCTGGGCGGGCTCATCGGCGGCCGAAAAGGTGCTCTTATCGGGGCCGGAGTCGGCGCGGGCGGCTCGGCACTTTACACGTATGTTTGGAATCCGAAAAAGCGAAAATATATAAAGGTTCGGCGATATTAAATTCAGCGCGAGTGAATGCCTCAGATGACTCACTCGGCGAACTCATCGATAAACTCAGCGGCCTCGGCGTTAAGATCAAATGTAAACGCGGAGGTCGCTGAGTTTACGCAGAGCTTGCCGAAAAAATAACTGCCGGTTCTTATCTTGACTTTGCCGCCATTCTCGGCTATCAATCGAGCACACTCAGACACGACCGGAGGTGCATATGTTGACGGCCACGCGGGTTTTGTAGCTGCGCAAATTCCTTCAACTCGATCACATCTACCAGCTTGCGAAAGCCGACCGCCTGGCGGTTCAGGAATTCAGGAAGTTTCTGGAAAACGTGCCCGAGCACGCGGACAAAAAGAAGTTTGAGAAATTCATCGAAGAAAATTCTGAATAGCTTAGCATCCCGCTCGCATACGTGTCGCAGCTCGTCAAAGGCATGACTCGGCAGCCGAAGACAAGGAGCTCGAGATATGTCCTCTAAACAATATGTAAAGAGCCACGCGGTTTCGCTTGGTTTGGTTCTGGTGTTTCTCGCGGCAAGCGCGTTGGTGGCGTTCTACAGCATGAAGAATCAGCCGCCGAGAGAGATCAGTTTTGAGCTGGAGCACCTGGGCTTCAATAACCCGGATAAT
>CADEEU010000426.1 GCA_902826385.1 uncultured Acidobacteriota bacterium
GCCGTCGCCTACGAGGACGCCGTCACCGACCAAAACGCCGTCGCCTACGAGGACGCCGTCACCAACCAAAACGCCGTATGTAAGGTAAGTCGTTCCGGCACCGAGAGCGGTTCCGTTACTGGTAGTTACATACCGGTTCAATGTCAGGCCGGTCGTGAAGTGGGTTGTCGTGTTCATCGAAAAGTTGCCGGCGGCGAACGTAATACCATCGCCGAGCAAGTTTTCACGTTTGTAAACCGTCTGGAACTGCGAAACCAGATTGGCACCGCTGATCTTAGTGAACTTACCCATCACATGCTGTGACCATGGGAACGTATGTCCACCGATCGTCGTGCTTGTGGTTGGCATTACCCAGCCCGTCGGAACGGTCGTTGTACCTTTTGCCAACGTCTGGAAATCGACATCCGTCCTCAACGATCGTGCGAGCCTGACGGCACCCTCGACGTTGAGCTGGCCGGCACCCTGTTCGAAGTTGTTGGCACCCGCGATCGGCTGGGCCGTGTACTGCATGATCATGCGGACCATGTTTGGCGTCAGGTTCGGATTTACCTGTAGCAGCAAAGCTGCCGCGCCGGCAACCACCGGGGCCGACATCGACGTGCCGCTCATGTACATGTTCTTGTCCGTATCCGCCGTAAGAAGCTCGGTCGTAAGGTTGAGGACCGGGCTCAGCGTTGACATCAGGTTGCCGGGAGCTTTGTACGAAACAAGCTTGTTGCCCGGAGCAACCAGGTCCGGCTTGATCAGGTTGTCGTAAACCGGCGTTCCGGCCGATGTGCGATAAAAACTGCGCGTCGGACCGTTTGAGCTGTAGCTTGCCATTACATCGTCGCCACGACCGGCGGTGCCGAGCGAGTTGCTGGCGCCGACCGTTATTGCGTAAGGGCTGTTACCAGGGCTGTGTATCTGGCCGTAAACTTTCTGGCCATTCGCATTTTTGCCGAGGTTACCCGCCGCCGCGATGACAACCACGCCGGCATTTGCCAACTCTTTCACCTTTAGGCAGATCGGGTCATTCGTATACGTATCGACGGCCGTGGTCCCGAGACTGAGATTGACGACCTTGATGTTGTAAGCCGCACGGTTTGTCGCGATCCAATTGAGGCTGTTGAGCAGCCAGGAAGTCTGGCCGACGCCACTGTTATTCAGAGCCTTAACGCTGATTATGTTGGCGTTGCTTGCAACGCCCTTGTAAGCGCCGCTTTGCTGACTTGAACTGCCCGCAGCGAGTCCGGCGACGTGTGTTCCATGACCATATGCATCATTGGTATCCGTCAATGTCGCATTAGTAAAGTTGACATTTGCAACGATGCGGGAGCTGTTCGCAGTGTTTTTGAACCCGTTGTGACCCGTATAGATACCCGAGTCGACGACCGCGATGCCGATGCCGGTACCGTCAAGAGCGTAAGCCGCACGGCTGCCAGCGGCGGGCTGGGCTCGCATTAGCGCCGTTCCGGTTACGTCTTCGACGTGGCCCGTGAAAGCGGTTTTACGGTCGGGTGAAACATAGTTGATAAGTCCGCTCGTCGACAATGACTGAACTGTCGACAACGGCATATTAACAACCAATGTTTCGTCATTTCCGATTCGGTCGATGATGCGGGCCTCCCCCGATTTCAACATCGAACGAAGGGCAGCGTTGTCCGCGTCTTTTGCTTGTAAGATGACGTCCGTCCGTGTTGCTCCCGACGGATCCTTAGCGAGCATATCGCGAAGGTCCGGAGAAACGATATCACCGCGATAACCACCGGCTCTTTCTTCGGACGAAGGAGAGGCCGTTTGGTTTTTGACCGAGTTGTCACTCAGGACGATTGGAGTGAAAAGAGCTGCCACTTCCGGACTGGAAGCGATCTTTTGATCGAAAACAGCTTTTGACGCTCCGCCGATTACCTGAAGATTTCCGTTCTTGATGTTCTCAAGAAACTTCGGACCCGCAGCGGTTTCCAGCACGTTCGCAAGCTCATCGACAAAAAGAACTTCGTTGGCGTTCGATGCAAGTACTTCATCAATCACCGATTCGATACGTGCCGATACATCGCCCTTTGCTGAAAATACGGTGTCGGTTTCAAGCTTAAGAATAACTGTGCCAGCAAGTTTCTCGTTCACGCTGCCGTTCGCGATGCGAATAGCAAGCTGTTCGACGATGAAATCCTGGTTCTCGGCCTTTTCGTCTACGATCACAGGCTGACGCTGACCACCTTCGGCTAACACCTTAATGAGACGAACTGTGTCGTTCTCGAGGTTTAGGTTTTCACGCAATCTTCCGTCACGGCCAAGCTGCGTCAAATCGGTGGTAAAGCTGGTAATCGCCGAAGCGGCTGACGGGGTTTCATTTCGGTTGGAGGCGAACGCCCCGACCGCTACGATATTCGTTACTACAAACGAATAAAGTAGGGCCAAGGATATCGCCCTTCTTAATAACGAGGTTTTTTTCGTGGACAAGTTCATTACTGGCTCCTTCAAAACTGTTCGAACGACGGCACACACCGCCGTCTGGCCTCTCTTTATCAAGGCACGTGCCACGTCGCTAAATGAGACATTTATTGGGGTTAACGAAAATTCAGAGTTTCTTTTCCAGGGCGGCTGCCGTCAAATTGACCGAAGCATTATGTCAGTTTGACTCAGAAAAAAAGGAAGGCCCGTTTTGACGGGCCTTCCTCGGTTGGGCTTTCGCCTGCGTGTGGCTTCATCTTGGCAGCATGCCGATTGTGTTGTCGCCGAGCCATGCCGTACCATCGCCGACGAGTACCCCGTCGCCGACCAGGACACCATCGCCGACTAGGAC
>CADEEU010000427.1 GCA_902826385.1 uncultured Acidobacteriota bacterium
ATAATGCGGACGCTTGTCGTTATCGGTGCTGTTATTGCCCGCGGCCGCAACAAAAAGAATTCCCTGCTCGCCCGCGGCACGGATAGCATCTTCCAACGGTTTCGAATTTTGCGTCGAGCCCCAACTGGCGCTGATAACACGAAGATTTACGCCTTTTTGCTTTCGGTCGATGGCATAATTGATCGCTTCGATAGCATCCTTGGTCGTGCCGAAACCTCCGCGGCCTAAAAACTTGAGCGGCATAATCTGCACGTTCCAATTGATGCCCGCGATGCCTTCATTGTTGTTGCCCTCGGCCCCGACGATTCCCGAGCAATGCGTTCCGTGGCCGTTTTCATCCATCGGATCGGACGCGTTCGCGTTTGCGTCATAACCCTGAATATCGTTGAACGTGCCCAGGTCTTCATCGACATACTGCGGCACCCTGTCCGGCCTGGTCCACATATTTGAGGCAAGATCAAGATGCGTGTAATCGACACCCGTATCCAAAACCGCTACGACAACCTCTTTACTGCCTTTTGATTTCGTCCATGCGTCAAGGGCTCGTAGATCGGCTCCCGTTTTCCCGCCATCACGCCCGTCGTTATTCAGGGCCCACTGATTTTCAAACTCCGGATCGTTCGGGATGTTGCTGCCAGGTTCACGGTAAACCAGATCACGAGAACTTTCGACTTCGTAAACCTTTTCGTCCAGCCGAATAATGTTATTCGCTTCTGCGTACTCAACCAGGTCGGTCATGGCCGAATACTGGGCCGCAACGGCGTTCATATCGGCACCATCCAGATCGTCGATAGCAACCAGGCCTTTTACGGATTCGACATTATCCTCGACACGGTCGTTAAACCGTCCGGCGATCTTTTTGATCTCGGAAAGTTTGACGCCCGGTTTAAAACGTACCAATACTTCAGGCTCGGCATCTTTCAGCGAGCGGGACGCCGAGTATGGTTTTTGAACCGCGGTTTGTTGTACCTCAATGTTCGGAAGAGGTTTTGACTGCCACCTTCTGATCTGGCCCAAAACAGCCGCCGTAACGACCAGAATTCCGACTATACCTATGCGTATCCAAAAATTACCGCGATTCATATTTAATGCTCCTGAATCAGTATTTTATATCAAGAAACGATGACGTGGTTGGAACCGTTAAATCCCTTTAGCCGAAGCTGGTATTTATCGGCCCGATATTCGTAGCTTTTGCCGTTGGCCTTCAAATCGATCTTCCAGCCGGTCGAGATCATCTGCGCCGACATCTCGCCGCCGGCCGGAGCCCCAAGCGACATATCCGGAAAATCGACCTTAGAGACCGAACCCTCGCTAATATCGCTGTCGCTTAACTTAAGCCGCTTAGCCAGGTCTTGTTTCGCCCGTTCAACGGCAGTTTCTCGTGTAAAACCCATATCGATCTCAGTGCTAATAATCTTGCTCTTTCTACGATTATAAGTCAACAAAAGTTCCGCCGTGCGGCAACTGTTGGGGATGAGTTTCTAAAACGCCTTCACGCAGCGGAGCGGCGTCGGAGGCTGAGGTTTCTTCGGATCTCTACGATGGCCGGGACTATATATGTCGCGCAGGCTATGCCGAGAATCAGTCCGGTAACAAAACGCGACGCGTGCGTGTTCTCCCAGATTCCGAAAACGGTCAGCGACCAATCGATGCCGATCGGGACGAGCGATAGAAAAAGCCAGACGCGGGGCAGCGGTTCGATGTCGTCGATTCGGCGCCACAGCGGATAGATCAGCAGACCGACGAGCAAGCCGAAATAAACCCCGAAACACCGCGAACAAACAGCCATTGGGTTTTCGCCCAGATGCAGCGAACGTTCCGGCAATTGATGACAGATGTAGCTGAAAAAAGTGTACAGCGGCGAGGCGATACCCCAAGTGTTGTCGCGCGCTGCGGGAGCGAGAACGATCAGCCCGACCCAAACAAACACGACCGCCAAAGTAACGCCCCAGGCCCAAAATGCCCGTGCACGAAAATGACGTGAAATGTCGTTCGGAATATAACTTTCGGCCGGTTCGGTCATATTCGTCCCTGAAAGAAAAGTCAATAGCGTCGGTTGAAACCCGACGAGAGATCGAAAATACGCGTCCCTGAAAGCGACGAACTTCTCACCACGTTCCTAACCTGAGGCTCGATGAACGTTTCGATGTCCTTCGCTGTTTAGCTAAAGCGGCCCGACCGCGAAGTTTATTTCCAATGCAAATTTGCCTTCGGAAAGTTTCTCAACTTTCTCTACCGTAACAAAAGTTCTGATGTCACGGCCGCCGTAGTCGATCTCATCGCCGAATTGCGGCTCTTTCGTTTTTTTGATGTAGCTTTCCAATGCCACGGCCGCTTTTTTCATTTGAACCGATGCGTCATTGATTCCGCTCTGGGTTTCCTCGATTAATTCGATGGCTCGCTTGAACCAAAATTTCGTATCGGTTGCGGGCGCATTAAATCTTTTAGATTCAAATCGAAAACTCAAGTAGTAATGCTCGCATCCGGCGTTAGTAATAGTCAGTTTGTCGCCATTAGAAAATAGTACGGTTTCCGTTCCGGTGCGTTCATCTTCACTTAAATCAAAAGTAGTTTGCGGAAAAACAGATTTCTTTACGATGCTATCCGGCACGGCACGTGTGCAGTCTTCAGGCTTTGTCGCATCATTCGATTTATTAACACTTAGGTCCGTTAGATTCGAGTTGCCGGCAATCTTACCTGAATCCACAGTGGGCGCGGATGCAGCGGCGCGTTTGGAGTTTTGCGAAGCAGATTCACTTTTATAACAGCCGCTTATTAGCGAAAC
>CADEEU010000428.1 GCA_902826385.1 uncultured Acidobacteriota bacterium
ATGCTGGCCAACATCGCTTACCTCGTAACGCTTCGGTTCGAAGATATGCAAAAGGTGGCAAGCGACCGCGTAGGTTCCGCCACTGCCGAGGTAATTGCCCCGGGCATCGGCGCGGCGCTGATGGCTGTAGCGATTATGATTTCGACCTTCGGGTGCAACAACGGCTTGATATTCGCCGGACCGCGTGCCTATTTCGCGATGGCCCGTGACGGGCTGTTCTTTCAGAAGGCGGGTGAGTTGAACAAATTTCACGTGCCCGCGTGGGCGCTTCTGATCCAGGGCATTCTGGCCGCACTCTATGTTTTACCGCGAACCGTACGTCCCGACGGCGGCTACGGCAGCCTTTATAACGACCTGCTAACTTACGTTATCTCGGCGGCTCTGATCTTCTATATTCTCGCGATCGCGGCCGTATTCGTACTTCGCGTGAAACAACCTAATGCCGAGCGTCCGTATAAAGCTTTTGGATACCCGATCATTCCGGCGCTCTATTGTGTCGGCGCCGCGGTCATACTTGTAGTACTATTCGTTTACCAAACGACAGCGACATGGCCGGGACTGCTCATAGTCCTGACCGGCGTTCCGGTTTATTTCATCTGGCGAAGCTTGTCAGGCAAAACCGCAGCCGCCGGGCAATCATAAATATTTCACCCTTGTAGGAGGTTTTTGGATGTCACTTTTTGCGACTAAACCAATCGGCCAGATTATTGCCGAGGCAGAAGAATCCGGCGAGCATACTTTTAAGAAAGCGCTGGGTGCTCTGGATCTTACGATGCTCGGCATCGGGGCGATCATCGGTACCGGCATTTTCGTTCTTACCGGCCAGGCGGCCGGTAAACACGCCGGTCCAGCGGTTATCATCTCGATGATCCTGGCCGGTATCGTCAGCGCATTTGCTGCCCTGTGCTATTCGGAATTCGCGGCCAGCGTCCCGATCTCGGGTTCGGCATATGCATACGGCTACGGCACGCTGGGCGAGTTCGTCGCCTGGATCATCGGATGGGACTTGATCCTTGAATACGCGTTCGGCGCGGCGACGGTGGCGGTTGGCTGGTCGGGATATGTGGTTAGCCTTTTCCGCGACACTCTTGGCATAAACTTTCCTCTTGCATTGAGCGCGCCGCCCGGCACGGCAATCATGGCCGCGAACGGCACGCAGATTGGTACGGGCGTGTTTAACCTGCCGGCCGCGTTGATCGCGGTTGCGGTGACGCTGCTCCTGATCCGCGGCATAAAGGAATCCGCCAGCTTTAATTCGCTGATCGTTATCGTAAAAGTGGTCGTGGTCGTGCTGTTTATCGTGGCTGGTATCGGTTACGTAAATCCCGACAACATCGGCCTAAGCTGCACGGTCGGTTCCCCCGGCTGCGCGGAGTTTATGCCGTATGGTTTTAGCGGCGTGGTAACGGGTGCGGCGGTTATCTTCTTTGCCTATATCGGATTCGACGCGGTTTCAACTGCCGCGCAGGAAGCGAAAAATCCGCAGCGGGATATGCCGATCGGTATTTTGGGTTCGCTGGCGATCTGCACCGTCCTGTATATTCTGGTCGCGGGAATCATGGTCGGACTGGTCGATTACAAACTTTTGACCAACGCCGCTGCTCCGATTGCCGTCGCCATCGACGCCGCACTTCAAAGGGCCGAAGGGACGACGATGGGCACTATCCTGGCGGTTTTCCCGACAATCATTAAGGTCGGGGCCGTGCTCGGTTTAAGCTCTACGATGGTCGTTATGACAATGGGCCAGCCGCGAGTTTTCTATTCGATGTCGAAGGACGGCTTGCTGCCGAGCTGGGCCGCGAAGATCCATCCCAAGTTCCAGACACCGCACGTCACGACGGCGATCACCGGAACTATCGTCGCGATTCTCGCGGGCTTTGTTCCAATCAGCTTACTCGGTGAGTTGGTCAGCATCGGAACGCTGTTCGCGTTTGTGATCGTTGGTGTCGGTATCATTATCTTGCGATCTTCGAACCCGGCCCTGCATCGGCCTTTCAAGGTGCCGCTTTCGCCGTTTATCCCGGTCGCGACCGTCGTGTCGGCTGCATATCTGATGAACAGTTTGCCGCTCGACACATGGATTCGTCTGATCGACTGGATGGCAATCGGCCTCGTAATCTATTTTGCGTACAGCTACAAAAACAGCAACCTGGCTAAAGTTTCGGACGCGGACGCAAATGCCGAGGTCCCCGCAAGCTACACGCCGCCGGTTGCCGCGATCATCGCGATCATTCTGTGTATCGCTTTGACGCTCTACCAGGTGCCTTATCTGATGAATCTTAAGTCCGCGGTGATCCCGCTTAATCTTGGCATCCGACTGTTTGCCTGGGTTGTAACCGGAATCCTGGTCGGAGTTCTTATGTACGGCAAAAGCGACCGTGCAGGGGCCCGCAGCGAAACCGTCTACAAGGTAGGTTTAGTTGGTTCTCTGCTTAACCTGGCAGTGTGGATAGGAATAACTTACTGGTTCTTCACGCACTTTGAAGAATTGCACGGAAAGTAGAAACTCCGACGCTGAACACAAAAAGAACGGGCCGCGATGTTATGATCGCGGCCCGTTCCTTTTGAACTGACTATCAACTATTGCTGAACCGGAAAGTCATCGGGAAGATCCGAAGGAGCGGCC
This sequence comes from uncultured Acidobacteriota bacterium, assembly GCA_902826385.1. GTDB lineage: Bacteria > Acidobacteriota > Blastocatellia > Pyrinomonadales > Pyrinomonadaceae > OLB17. The sequence continues at coordinate 2,627 of CADEEU010000428.1, forward strand.
TGCGCATCGATCTTGGCAACGGCATCGTCGTAGACTTTGATAGAGCCGTCAGCTTCCATTCGGATTCTCGCAGAAGACATGAAATCGCTGAAGAATTCTCCGCGTTTGCGGTCGAGCATGTCGTCACGCAAACGGTCGCGGTCT
>CADEEU010000429.1 GCA_902826385.1 uncultured Acidobacteriota bacterium
GCAACCATGCATAGACCTCGTTAAAGCGGGTTCAAGTTTCGCCGTCAACGTCTTCGCCAACAGCTTTGCACCAGTAAATACCATCGCGCGGGCCGGCGTTGCCCCATCGGTCGATATCGAACCACGCCCAGCCTCGGTCGAACTGTCGGAACTTTTGTTTTACCTCGCCTAACTTGCGCGTTTCGCCGGTGGCCGGATTAATGCGACGCAAAGCTCCGTAACCGTGTTCCAGCAAAACCAGATCGCCATCGCTCCTGACGCGAATGACGGACGGCACGTAAATCTCCGGCCTAATTCCCTGCTGGGCCTGTTGGGCCGTCACTTCAAACTGGCTTGCGGCGCGGTTCGCCGTCTGGTCGAAGACATCCGTCACGCCACGCTGCTGCAGCCGCGCGGCCATTCCCGGGCTTCCGGCTAGCGTTGTTACTACACCACTGCGGGTGATCTTGCGCACGGCGTCGTTATCCTGATCGGCAACATAAAGCGCGTCGCTGACAGGATCGAAAACCAAAGACGCAGGACCATTGAACCGTGCGTTATGACCGCTGCCGTCCTGAAAACCCGGCTGATGATTCGGGTCGCCCGCAAAAACCGATACGACTGCACGGTTTCGACGATACGGCGGAAACAGATGGACTTTCCAAACACAGTTGTCCTCGTATCCGACAACGTACAGAATATTGGGATTCTTCGGATCGATCGTAACATCGAGCGGCGTTCGAAAACCGTCGCCATCCGGATAAAGACCTTCGGTCCACATTCCGCGGAGCTCCATATTTCGCCGGACGGTGTTAAGCGGCTTAGCCGGCCAAACCGGATCGCGTCCCGGTTTCACGCGCCAGCCGGCGATGGTCGTAATTTCGCCGTCAGGGTCGATGCGTCCAACTCGTCCGCCGACTTCGGCAAAATAAAAACGGCCGAGTGCATCTATTTGTCCGCCGATATATGGGCTAACACATCCGACGCCGTGCGGGCCGTCGCGCATTGGGAATTTGTTATGGCCAGCCTGGACGCGGAGGCTGCGATGATCTTCAGAATGTTTTGCCCGAAAGGCCCGAACGAAAGGTTTGAATGGATGCGGCGGATCTTCCCACCACATCTGGATCGATTCGAACAGATCGGAACGCGGAGCCATTTCTTCCAGATACAGGTCTTCAGCGTGAGGCGGCAGCGTCCACGGCGTAACTCTCGGGTTCATGGGGTTTCCGATTAGCCGACGATCGTTTGGATTAACGTAAACGACACCCGGACCGAAGTGCGCCTCGCTTTCAGACTCCCATGTGCCTGTAATTATCGGAACTGTCGGAGCGAATGGACTGTTCTCATCTCGTGTTAAATGGAGAAATGCGCGGGCCGGCTTGAAGTCATTAGCGGTCGGTCCGCGAACCTCGACCGAGATGTCGTGAAATCCATCCTGGACTGCGCTGAGATCCGTGTCGTCTATGTTAAGTGTAAAAACAAACGGCGGCGGCAGCCATCCAGAAACCGGCGTTCCGCGAACCGTGTAACGCATCTCGATGCCGCTTTGCGAAAGATCAGGAATTTCGTAGACATCCCGGCCGAAAACGAAGACTTTTAGCGTAACCGAATCGGCATTCTCGGCCGTTCCGTGGCCGTGATGCAGATGCATCCACCGCAGGTCTTCCATCTCAAGACCCGCCTGCTTTTCGATCTGGACCGTCCAGCGTGAGGAAAAACTCCAGTTATGGACCTGCCCGAAACCCAAAACCGTGAAAAGGACCAACGTAACGTACCCGACAACAGCCAGGCATCGAACAAAACGAAACACTTGTCTCATGGTCGACCTCGCTCTGATTTTGCTTGTGCTTTGTATGCTTGCGAGTCCGGATTAAACAGACTCGAAACACACTGCTGCGCGTTAATAGATGGGCATTTTGGACGCGGTCCTTCAGCGATCGGAGGTTAAGCCTTGCGGTAAGTTCCAAAAAGCGGATTCGGCTAAGCGGCGGATGTTTCGCCGCCAAGCAATGTCAGGACCTCTCCGGTAATATAGCTTGAATCGGCGTCCGAAGCAAAGAAAACAAATGCTGGCGCTATCTCTTCAGGCTGGGCCGGACGTTTCATCGGCGAGTCGGCTCCGTGGTTTGCAACTTCCTCAGGCTTCTTGTCAGAGACATTTAGAGGCGTCCAGACGGGGCCGGGCGAAACACAATTTACGCGAATCTGTTTCTCAACCAGGTTTTGGGCAAGCGATTTCGTAAAGGCGTGGATCGCTCCCTTCGTCGCCGAATAATCGATCAACTCTTTGTTGCCTTCGAGCCCGGTAATCGAGCCGCAATTTATGATCGCTCCGCCTTTCGGCAAATGTTTCAAGGCCGCTTTTGCCATATAGAAATAGCCAAAGATGTTTGTGCGGAAGGTTTCGTCGATCTGCTCGTCGCTAATTTCCTCGAGCGACGCCTGATGCTTTTGATAAGCGGCATTATTGACCAAAATGTCGAGCCGGCCAAATTCTTTAGCCGCCTTTTCGACCGCCTTTTTACAAAACTTCGGGTCTTTTACGTCACCGGCAATTGTCACGCATCGTCGTCCTTCTTTTTCGACATGCTTCGCCGTCGCAGCGGCATCTTTCTTTTCCGCCGGCAAGTGAACTATCGCCACATCGGCGCCTTCACGGGCAAACAAAACAGCCACAGCACGGCCTATACCAGAATCCCCGCCGGTAATAATGGCCGCCCTGTCTTTAAGCTTTTCCGCACCTTTGTAAAGAGGTGCAAGAAACTCCGGTTTTGGATTTATCTTGGATT
>CADEEU010000430.1 GCA_902826385.1 uncultured Acidobacteriota bacterium
ATCGAGAAAAGGAAATTCGAAACTGACAAACCCGCAGGCGTTTCTGAACGCTTCGGAAAAGTCGAAATTTCCTTTTGTCAGCGACTCGTCTATCGTTTTGATCAACTCCGAGATAAGAGCCAGCAGTTCCGTCCAGTGTTGCGGTGTTTCTTCTTCGAACACGTTGTTCGGCCTTGGGATCGGTGCGTCGGAACCGATAATACTGCCGCCGGCAAACAGGTCTTCGATCTGCTTATTTACGTCAGCGGCCGGTTTGTCCGCGGGGCCGGCAACCATTTTGAGGGCATCGGCGGCTATCGACCGGTCGACGTAAACGCCTTCGTCGTTCGTCGGGTCTTCTTCTTTGTAAACGTGGATTAGGCCGCCCGGCTCTTTCGCCCGGATCATTATCCGCTGCAGTGCGTCCTCGCCGAATGACAGTCGGCCGGCGATGTGGTCCTGCTCTCGCGCTTTGATCACGTTACCTTCCATAAGCTCTATCTCCGCTTCATAGCTGCTCAATTCAAGCTGGATTCGTCCGACAAACTGCAGGCTGCGGAGGTGCCGCACAAGGGCCGAGAGGTTCACGAAAGACGTGCTCAGGTTCTTGTGGATCGGATATTTGTTCATCAGAACAAGGCTATGGATCATATAGTATTCCATTCCGCGGAATTCGCTAGTCGAACTTCTTTTGCGTCTACAAAGACCGAATTTCAAGCCGATTCCATTGCATCTTTCTAATTTTTCATTCAAAATTCGCTAGTCGCCGTCTTTACAGCGTTTAACACCTCGCAAAAACCGAAGTTTCAGCTTGTTTCGGAGCATTTTTTCTATGGTCAACACACTCTTTCGCAAAAAATCGATCGCGCAGATACAAGCGGATGCGGCCGCCGGGCTCAGCGAGCACGTCCAGGAATCCGGCCAGCCGGGAACCTTGCGCCGAACGCTTGGTGTTTTCGACCTGACGCTGATGGGAATCGCAGCGATCATCGGTGCCGGAATCTTCGCGATGATCGGAAAGGCATCGTATAACGGCGGTCCGGCCGTTGCTTTGCTCTTTGTTTTCACCGCGTTTGCGTGCGGCTTTTCGGCATTGTGCTACGCCGAGTTTGCCTCGCGTATTCCGGTCGCGGGTTCGGCTTACACATACGCGTATGCGTCGATGGGCGAGTTTATCGCATGGATTATCGGCTGGGATTTGATCGTCGAATACGCCATCGGCAACATCGCGGTCGCCATCTCGTGGAGTGATTATTTCACCGGCCTTCTGAAAGGCTACGGCATCGACATTCCGCTGCATTTTACGATGGATTTTCTGACGGCCAAGCGCGGGTTTGCGGCGGTAAACGAAGCCGTTGCGAGCGGAGCGACGGTCGACGTACTGTCCAAAGCCTGCGAGGCGAAAGATGCCGTCGTAAGCTGCGGCCAGCTCGATGCTCATTCGGCGTGGCTGAATGCTCCGCACCTTGGCTCGATCCCGATCGTTTGCGACCTTCCGGCTTTGCTGATCACCCTTGTGATAACAGCCCTCGTGTTTATCGGCATTCGCGAATCGAAATTCGCCGCGAACATAATGACCGTGCTTAAGGTGGCGATTATCCTTCTGGTCATTTTTCTCGGGCTGAATTACGTCAATCCTGCCAACTGGTCACCGTTTGCCCCGAACGGCATCGAGGGCGTTTTGAAAGGCGTTTCGGCCGTATTCTTTGCGTACATTGGCTTTGACGCACTGTCCACGACCGCCGAGGAATGCAAGAACCCGCGGCGAGACCTGCCGATAGCGATGATCCTGTCGTTGGTGATCTGCACGATACTTTACATCGCGATCGCCTTGGTTTTGACCGGAATGGTCAGCTACACCAAGCTCGATGTAGGCGATCCGCTGGCATTTGTGTTCGGAGCCGAGGGTGCGAACATTCCTTGGGTTGCGGGCATCATCGCGGTGAGTGCGGTCATCGCGTTGGCAACCGTGTTTCTCGTGTTCCAGATCGGCCAGCCGCGACTTTGGATGGCAATGAGCCGCGATGGTCTGCTGCCGAAGATCTTTTCGTCGATCCATCCAAAATTTAAGACACCGTGGTTTGCAACGATCATTACCGGCATCGTCGTCGCCGTGCCGGCCCTGTTCATGAACCTGACCGAGGTAACCGATCTTGCCAGTATCGGTACGCTGTTCGCCTTCGTCGTGGTATGTGCGGGAGTCTTGTTCAAGGACAAAGAGTTTAGGGAAAGCGGGACTCGGTTTGTGCCGTACATAAATGCCCGATACCTTCTGCCGATAATCCTGATCCTCGTCTTCGCCGGCATCAAGATCTTTATCAATCCGAACATCTTTTCGGACCTCGTGACCGTGACGCCGGCCGAAGGCGAAACGATGCTCGCGGCCTTTTCACACAAGATACCGATAATCTTCTTCTTTATTGTCGCGGCTTTGCTTGTTTTCTTTAGCCTGACGAAGAAGCTCTCGCTGATCCCGATCCTCGGCCTGCTTTCGTGCCTATACCTGATGACCGAGCTTGGCGTAACGAACTGGATCAGGTTCGGCCTGTGGCTGATCGTTGGACTGCTGATTTACCTCGTTTATGGCTATCGACACAGTCATTTGGGTCGCTCCAACGGTACAAATGCGGAGGGCTGGTAGGGTTTACAATTCTTTACACAGATAACAAAACTTGAAGAAGCTTTCGGGCGTCTAACGCTGCGGAAGCTCTTTATTTTTGTCTTTGAAGGAGATTTTTATGAGAAAACTACTGTTTTTGGCGACGGCTCTTTGTCTGTTTTCAATG
>CADEEU010000431.1 GCA_902826385.1 uncultured Acidobacteriota bacterium
TCCGCCACGCGTTTTTGAAAATAGCGAGCGTCGCCCAGGATCAACAGGGCGTCGGCACGGTTGAGGGTATTACGCTTGAGAGCTTCCTCCGCCGCAGCGGCCTGGCCGTCGATGTCTCCAAACTTCGATTTGGAAACAGCGAGTTTGTAGTAAAGATCGGCAATATTCGGAGCGTTAGGAGAAGCGAGGATAAGTTTCTCAAAAGCAGTTGCCGCCGCCTGATAATCGCCTTTGTTATAGCTTATATCCGCCGCGAAAACTAACAGGTCCCGGTTAGAGGGCTCAGCGGCAAGCAGACGGTTGACATCCGCCAATGCCAGATCGAATTTCTTTGTCTTATCATAGGCCTGCCAACGAATTCGGTATATTTCGACGGCCGGTTTGTAACCGTTCCTTTCAGCCGATTCGAGCTCAGGGACCGCCAAATCATATTGTCCGGCCTGATAATGGATTCTTCCCTTGTAAAATCTTGCATCGGGATCATTCGGCAAAATCGACAGCGCATCGCTGAAATTTCTTACGGCAACCAGGTACCTTCTGGCATTGAAAGCCTTTTTGCCGTCGTCGATAAGCTTTCTGGCCTGTCTCCGCTGCTTCTCGGTCTGCGCCAATGTTTCGGAGGAAAAACTTCCGAAAAAAGCCAGGATGAGGGCTAAACCTGCTAATTTGTATAAAAACCTCTGATACATTTCATCATCTCCTAACCCTACGGCAGGGGTGTTCGTGTTGTGACAGGCGGCCTCGTATTGCGAGGCGGCCTTGTAGTACCGGGTGTCGGCTGCTGGGGTCGCGGTGTGGACGGCCGCGGCGTGACCGGCGGCCTTGTCACTGGTGTGGGCGGCGGGTCGTTAGTCGGTTCAGTTTCCGGCGTTCTGACCGGCGTCGGGCTGACGAACAAGCCGCTGTTGGAATTTTCGTTTGTATTCCCGGTATTAGAATTTGAGTTGCCCGTATCGCTGTTCGATATGATCTCTAAAGTCGGTTCCGGCGTGACTTCGACAGTAGGCTCGGTCGTCGGCTCAGGCGTGGGCGTTGCTGCTCCGGGGCCGTAGTTGTAATAGGCCCATCCGCCACCCGCGAGTCCTAGCCCGACAAGGAACAACGCAGCCACGATCCCAAGGACAGCAATCGTTTTGCCTGAAGATTTTTTCGCCGGTGCTTTCGCGACCGCCGGGGTCGCGTAAGAAGCGGCAACAGCGTCAGCTTGAGGTTCAGAGTCCGCCGATCGGAACTGCGGAACTTCCTCTTCCTCGATCTGGTGTCCGGTCCGCGTCGTTGCGTCGTCAAAAAATTGCGGCTCGCTTGGCGGAGTCCATGTGGCGCCTGACTGAGACGGCTCTATGACGTCCGCACTTAGCTGATCTACCGACATGAACGGTACCGTCGCCGCGGGAGTATAACTCTCGGACGGCGCCCCGCGGCCGGCTTCAAAACCATCCTCCGACCCAACTTCCGAGACCGGCGAAGACAGACTGTCCGCCTTTTGGTCCTCCTGAAAGAACGGTTTTGATCCCGCGATAAAAACCTCGGTCTGGACATCGGATTGTTTTGTTCCGCTTACCGATTCGTACGGGTCGTATGCCATCGTGGCGTCGAGGTCCGCATCGGAGTCCGGTTTTTGGCTGGGAGGTTCGACAACGTTTCCGGGCGGCGCCTCAGCGACAGGTGTTTCAGCAATCTGATCGTTTTCCGGCCCGACGGAAGCAGGAGTTGATACGCCGATCGCATCGGCCTGAGTGGACGAGAACGCCACCGTATTGGCGCTGCTGGCCTGTTGAATATCGTTGAAGGCCTTTCGCAGAACGCGCTGCATCTCACGCGCATTCGCATAGCGTTTTTCCTGGCTGAGCTCCATTGCTCGAAGCAGCACCTCCGAAACAGCCGGTGGAACTTCGGGGTTCAGTTTATGCGGCGGCTCTATCGGGTCCGGCAGCTCATTCAGCATCGAATCGGCACGAGAAAGAGCATCGACCGGAACCACGTTCGTCATCAACTGGTAAAGCGTGGCGGCGAGCGAATAAAGGTCGCTGCGTGCGCTGGTTCCGATGCCGCGAATCTGCTCCATCGGGGCGTAGTGCGGCGTGTAGCCGACCACGCTGCCCGTGCTGCCCGACTGAGAAATATTAGTCTGTCCGGTGGAAGTTTTGGACAGGCCGAAATCCAGAAGGATCACGTGGTTTTCATCCGTGAGCTTCAGGTTTTGGGGTTTGATATCGCGATGGATGATCGGCGGCTCGTGCGTGTGCAGGTACGACAGCGCATCGAGCAGTTGATCCGCCCAAAACAACACCCAACTTACCGGGAACGGCTTTCCTGCGGCTTCAAGCCGCTTCGAAAGGTCGTCACCCGAGATGTGCTCCATTACCAGATATTGCTCGTCGCCCTCACCAAAATGGTCGCTGACCTTTGGCAGCACAGGATGACGCATTCGGGCAAGTGTACGGGCTTCGCGCTCGAAGGCGTTACCCAGCATTTCGTCGCCGGCGAAAAACGTGCGTTTAAGGGCGACCGCGCTTCCCAAACGCTGATCGACCGCAAGATAAACTTCCCCCATTCCGCCTTTGCCTATTAGGTGGACGACCAGATATCTGTTCTGGATCAGGGTATTTTGGGCTAATGGTTTCATCTACGTTTCGGGTGACCGATCAGAACGGGCGTGAAATCGGAACTCCCATCAAGTTGTTCAACGTCAATTACCTAAGGAAAAGGGTGACAACAACAAAAACTCCAAACGCTAATA
>CADEEU010000432.1 GCA_902826385.1 uncultured Acidobacteriota bacterium
GAATTTGACCGCGAATTTCGCCGCCAGGGAAAGTGGATGTATGGATATTAAAGTAGAAGAGTCCCGCTTTAAGGTTGGCAACCTGAGCCGGAGTAACATTGAACGTCAGATTACTAACCGAACCGAAAGGCGAACCGGGGGTTGGTGCCAGATCGAAAAGAACGCCTGCATTAGTTCCAGGCGCAGCCGGTCCGTGAATATGTCCGACGGTTACGTTGCTGGAAAGCGGTGCTGAGGCCGAGCCGTAAGACACGGACACAGTTATCGAAGTTTCAGCTTCATTCAAAGTAACTCGTCCAAAGCCCTTGGCGGTAGACGTGTTGGCCGGAACCTCTTGCGCTCCGCTTAGATACGCAGTGAAGGTCGTTGTAAGGCCAGTTCCGGTCCCGCCTCCGCCACCGCACGCCGTAGCCGTCGAACTTGTATTGCGAGGAACGGGCGCCGTAGCAACGTCGAAATCGGCGTTGTTATTATCCGTTTCCGTGCAGCCGCCGGATTTGCGAACGGCCCCTTGTGTCGAAGTCATCGCGACGCCGTTATTGACAGCGGTTCCACCTTCACCGTTGCCGGCGGTGCCGTTTCCTCCGGCGCCGTAGGCAACCCAATCAACGATAAGCGCAAGCTGAGTCGTCGAACAGGGCGTAGCCGTAGCTCCGCAAGTATTGATTGCCAATCCGCCAGTTGCCAATGCAACTTTTCCGCTCGCTGCGGACATAGTCAAATTACCGGTCATCACATCAGGCGTAACAGGAAAGGCTGCTCCGGCGGTTCCGGTGGGACCCGTTTGGACAAAGTAATATTGTCCGGGGTTTAAGGTCACATTCGGGAGTGCAAATGCATTGGTGGCCGTGCTAGCGAAGTTTCCGGTAGCAGAGCCATAGTAAAGTGAAAGTCCGTTTAACGACTGTGGGGAACTAGAAATGTTTTTGATTTCGACGTAGTCAAACAAATATGTTCCCGTCGATCCGCCGCCACCACCGTTTACCTGACTTATCACAAGGGTCGTGGACACCACCGCCGGACTGTCGGTTTCAAGAGATTTCTGAGCCAACCCGAACGAAGAAATCGTCAAGATAAAAAACACTAAAATTTGGAAACGAAAAGATCTTCTCATCATTTTCTCCTTTTTGGGGGCCTGCCCAGACCTGCTTACAGCTTGTCAGGCGGCGTGTGTGAAAGGCGTATACCGGTATCTGCTAGATACCTGCGACTTTTTTAATTTCCAGAATCTTACCATAAACCGACAGACCAGCATAAGGCGGCTATGCTTAACAAAAGTTTACAAACCAAAGGCTTACAAAAGCTTCTAACAAAGAACGAAATTCTGCTAAAATCAAGCCATAGCCGAATCCTTAGAGGTAGTTAATGCGATTTAGCGAATCCGCACTTTTGCTGTTAATACTGACTGTTACGACGGGCGCAATTGCTCAGGACAAGAAACAGCAGCCGAAGAACGATGAAGACGAGGTAATCCGGGTTGATACGGAGCTAGTTGAGGTCCCGGTGGTGATTACTGATCGTGCCGGAAGGCCGTTGCTGAACCTAAAGCAGACCAACTTTGCGGTTTCAGAGGACGGCAAGCCGCAACAGATAACTGAATTTGGTGCGACTTCGGCCCCGTTTGAAGTCGCTCTGCTTTTGGACACATCCGGCTCTGCCCGCGGCGAGTTACAATTGATCCAGCGTGCGGCCCTGAATTTCATAAATTCGCTTCGTCCCGGCGACCGCGTTTCGATAGTTGCCTTCAGAACCGACAATACCGACAAAAAGGCGGCCCCTACCTCGGAATTGCTGATCGATCTAACCAGCGACCGGGCCGCGTTGGCGGACGCTCTTAAAAAAGTGAGTACGAGCAACGGGACGCCCTACTACGACAGCCTTTTGAAAGTCGCCGAGCAAGTTTTTAAAGAGCCGGCGAGACCCGAATTCCGAGGCCGCCGGGCCCTGGTTGCTTTGACGGACGGTGTGGATTCGACCAGTGCCTCCGATTTTAGTGAGGCCAAAGATCTGCTTGCGAACGCGGGTATCATTTGTTACTTCATTCAGGTCAACACGCGAGACTTTTTCGAGCAGAATCTTTTGGGCGACTGTCAGATCGCGATCAGATTTTCAACCGCTCAGATTCGCCGTTACTTTCGGCGATTTCCAGCCGGCAGCAAGGTGGAGACAACCTCGGATTTCTGCCAGCTCGGTGACTTCGAACGTCTCGCCATCAGCAAAAAGCTGTACGAGCTTGCCAACGATGAGATGAGCTCGCTCGCGAAAACGTCCGGCGGCAAGGTGTTTCCGGTCGGTGATCTGTCCGAAGCACGCGTCGCTTTTAAAAATGTGGCCGACGAGATCGGAACGAAGTACAGCCTTGGCTATTATTCGTCGAACGAGAAAAAGGACGGCACGTTCAGGCGTATCAAGGTGGACGTTAAGGGCCTGCCGCCGGGAACTCAGATCAGAGCCCGCGAGGGTTACACTGCTCCGGCCAACTAATCTACACAAGTACAACCCCTTTATGGCGAACAAATTCAACCGCATCTGCCTGATGGTCCTTGACTCCGCCGGGATCGGCGAAATGCCGGACGCGGCAGACTGGGGAGATGCCGGGGCTGATACGCTCGGGCATATCATGGAGTCGCGCTCTGTTCATTTGCCAAACTTGCAGCGGCTTGGGTTGGGGAATATACGTCCGCTTGCCGGTTTGCCAGCGATCGAAAATCCCATTGGAAGCTATGGAAAATGCAC
>CADEEU010000433.1 GCA_902826385.1 uncultured Acidobacteriota bacterium
GATCGCGCAAATCAACGAATATAAGCTCCCCAAAATCTCGCTTGCGCGCCACCCATCCCATCAAGGTTACAGTTTCACCAATGTGTTCTGGCCGGAGCTCGCCGCAAGTGTGTGTTCGTTCTAAAGTTCCGAGTGTGTCCAACATAAAAGAATTTTTTGCCCGCGAATAACGCGAATGAACGCGAATAAAAGAATACTATTCTGGTTCTTCGATCCTACTTGCCATGATTTCGTAAACGTTCCGAGCGGCAGTGTTTCGCCGGTTGCAGGCGAGTCTTTCGTAGGCCAGTTTTGGGAACTGGCCAAAATTCACCAAAATGCCTAGCTCAAAACCTGTCGCGTGCAGATAGTTTAAGGTTTGAGCCCGGTGTGCATCGGTTAGGGCCGAAATAGCCTTTATCTCAACAATGATCTTTCCGAAACAAACGAAATCGGGCACGAAGGGTTGGATCAGTGCGATACCCTTGTAACTCATCGGTATCGACGATTGGGCAACGAAAGGTATCTCCTGCAACGAGAATTCGTGCTGAAGACACTCCTGATAGATCGGTTCGGTAAAGCCAAATCCTTTGTTGTTATAAACCTCAAAGCAAGCCCCGATGATCTTATAGCTTTCGTCTTTGTAAAGCACTCCTTCCATTTCTTCCCTTCTTCTATTCGCGTTAATTCGCGTTATTCGCGGACAAAACCACTTCCAAAATAAAAACGCCTTTCGGTTTGCGACAAACGAAAGGCGGAACGCGGAATCTAATCCTTTTGCGCTCTCGCCTTAAGTATTATTATTGTCGTCAAACCGAACGGCGTTCATAAGACAAGGAGATGATACAGGAAACAGCTTTATTTTGGCAACTCGTTCTTGTCCCCGGCTATTTTGTTTCGTCATACCTTCCTAACGTCCGCGATGACCTATCAATGCCGTTTTTCGATTCGACTTGTTCCGCAGGACAGCCTTAAACACCTCTTCGCCAAACTGATTCACACTCTTACCGGCCTTTGCAGCGGCCTCGGCTATTTGGGCGTGCAAATCACCGTTAAACCGGAACAAGATCTTTCCTGAGTACGGTCTTACCTTTATGCCTTCTTTTTCGCTTAGTTCCAGATGCAGTTCGACCGATTCCTTAAAGGCAGATTTCAGTTCTTTAAGCGACGTTCCGTGGAACGACATTATATGGTTCGGACCTAGCCCTAAAACTCGGCCGACAAAAACATCGTCTTCCGGCGAATATTCGATCTTTGCTTTGAAACCCTTGTATTCCATTGCACTATTCATCTGGTTTTACTCCTAAAAGCTCGAGCAAAATGCGAGCATCATCGACTTGATAGCGTTTTGCTTCCTTCTGAGGATGCGGCCGATGTTGATCGTATTTCACACCGTCGGGAAAAGCGATCCGAATAGCCGAACCCTTGCCTTCGCTTAACTGGCCTCCAAGTGAAATGAAAAGGCGTTCGATATCGGAAAACTTCGGTTTTTCAAAAATAGCCTTGAGCGTTGCTTTTTGCTTGCTGTTCATTCCACACGTGTATGCTATCACAACTGATAGCATTTCGAATCAACATTTTATCAAGCCAAATGCTTAGAAATAAAACCTCGCAAAGTAATAGAGGATCGGTGCGTTGAATAGCAGGCTGTCCAGTCGATCGAGCAGGCCTCCGTGGCCGGGTAATATGCTGGCGGCGTCTTTGGTTTTGGAGCCGCGTTTCATGGCGGATTCGGCCAGGTCGCCGAGGACGCCGACGGCGGCCATGACGGCGGCGAGCGGGATAGAGAATTTGTAGGGCAGTTCGGCGAAGAAAGTAAGCGTGCACAGGGCCGCGAAGCCACCGGCGGCGACCAGGCCGCCGACCAGGCCTTCGACGGTTTTGCCGGGCGAAATTTTAGGTGCGAGCTTGTGTTTGCCAAACGCACGGCCGGCGAAGTATGCTCCGGCGTCGGAGCCGAAGATGACGATGAAGAAGAACAGAAGCAAATCCGTAGATAACCCGGGAATGTTATCAAAACCCACGCGGGTCGCTACCAAAAACCCGCCGAGAAACGCCACGTACAGAACGCCGAGAATCGTGACGCCGATGCCGGTTAGCATCTTTGAAAAATCCTTTTGGAAATGAAACGTTTGTGTGACAAGCACCAACACGATGAGCAAAGCCAGAACAAGCAGCAAAAGATCCGGTGCCGTGGCCGGTGCGTTGAATATGAACGAAACCGTCAAAGCCGCCGCCCCGAGATATGCGACTCCGGCGTCGGCCTTTAGCTCAAGCTTTTTGGTGAGCGAGTAAAACTCAAACAACCCCGCCGCAAGCGCCAAAACGGCGATCGCAACGAATATCCATACGGTTTCGGGCACCCACCACGGCAGAATTATCGACGCGATCAGGATCGGAAGTGCGACGGCGGCTGTAAGTAGGCGTGTTTTCATTTGGAAGAACTATCAACTACATAACTGTTCGCTATCAACTGCCGGACGGCGATTTTTGTTTTAATTCAGTGGATAGTTATTTAGTTGAAAGTTGATAGTTAAAGAGCCGCAGCTTTATGCTGCCTGGGTCGAACTGACATCGCCAAAACGGCGGTCGCGTTTTTGGAATTCGACTATTGCTTCGAAAATGTGCTGCCGCCGAAAATCCGGAAACAGCGTCGGCGTTACGTAAATTTCGCTGTAGGCGAGCTGCCATAATAGGAAATTCGAGATACGCATTTCGCCGCTGGTGCGGATAAGCAGATCGACGTCGGGCAAG
>CADEEU010000434.1 GCA_902826385.1 uncultured Acidobacteriota bacterium
AGTTCTTCTGCCGTGATTTCAAGTCCGCTCCGGCTGCCGATCACGACTACTTCGTCTCCCTGCACGGCGCCTGGAACCTCGGTCAGGTCCACTATTGTCCAGTCCATGGATATCCGTCCGACTACCGGTGCAAAAACACCGTTGACGATCACGCGACCGCAATTTGACAGCGAACGCCGGTAGCCATCGTCGTAACCAATGGGAATTGTTCCGATAACAGAATCGCGTTCGGTGAAAAACGTTCGCCCATAGCCAAGACTCTCACCTTTTTTTACATACTTGACCTGAGCGATTTTGGTCAGCACGGACATAACGGGCAGAAGCTCGGGCTTTTCGATTCCCGTGGGAAGTACGTCACCGCCGAGACCATACAGCACACCGCCGAGTCGGACCATATTGCCGCGGGAATTGGTGTGTGCAACAGCTCCCGGCGAATTTGCGAGGTCGAAAAACTCGGGCGAAAAGCCCTTTTGACGGAACACCTCGATCGAGTTTTCGAAGAGATGGATTTGCCTGTATGTAAATTCTTTCTGCGCAAGGTCGTCCGCGACGGCGAAGTGGGTCATCAAACCTTGAACATTAAGGTTGGTAAACTCCGTCAATCTAGTTGCAAACTCACCAATCTCGGCCACTGGCACACCGACTCTGCCCATTCCCGTATCGATCTTTACGTGAACGTTAGCGACAACCCCTTTTCTCGCGGCAGCCTTATCAAACAGGGCTGCGTCTTCGATCCGAAACATCGCGGGTGTAATGTCGTTGGCTAACAGCGATTCTTCCTGTCCCGGCCAAAAGCCGCCGAAGCAGAGTATCGGTTTGCTTATTCCGGCTTCCCGAAGTTCCAGGCCTTCCTCCGGTAAAGCGACGGCAAACCAGTCCGCGCCTTCTGCTTCTAGTCTTTTAGCGCATTCGACCGCTCCGTGGCCGTAGGCGTTTGCCTTCACAACCGCCATGTACAAAATGTCCGGTCCCACAAAGTTTTTGACCGAATGAAAATTGAATGCGAGATTGTCGAGGTTGACTTGTGCGGTTGTCGGCCGGCGATCGGCGTAGTCTGCCATGCTTAAGAAATTAGATTAAGTATTTGTGCGGACATTATGTGAAGCTTTAAGTGTCGGAATGTCGACACTTAAAGTGATTTCTAAAGTGGAATATTCCCGTGTTTCTTCCGTGGATTTGTATCGACCTTATTCTTAAGAAGCGAAAGCGCCCTGATAAGCTTCGGCCGTGTCTGCGAAGGCTCGATCACCTCATCGATAAAACCTCGCTCAGCAGCGATATAAGGATTCGCGAACTTATCGACAAACTCGTTCACTATCCGCTGCCGGTTTTCTTCCGGATTCGTCGTGTCGGCCAACTCCTTTCGATAGAGAATGCCAACTGCTCCTTCGGCTCCCATCACCGCTATCTCCGCAGTCGGATAGGCAAAGTTAATGTCGGTCCGGATGTGCTTTGAAGACATAACGCAATAGGCTCCGCCGTACGCTTTTCTTGTGATGACGGTGATCTTCGGCACCGTGGCTTCGGCAAAGGCGTACAGAAGTTTCGCACCATGCCGGATGATCCCATAATGTTCCTGATTTACACCCGGCAAAAAGCCCGGAACGTCTTCAAACGTGATTAGCGGGATGTTGAAGCAATCGCAAAATCTTACGAACCTGGCGGCTTTGACCGACGCGTCGATATCCAGCACCCCGGCCAGAAACGCCGGTTGATTGGCGACTATGCCGACCGAATGCCCGCCCAACCTTGCAAATCCGACGACAATATTCTGCGCGTAATGCTCCTGGACCTCGAAAAAATAGCCTTCATCGACAACGTTGTGAATAATGTCGCGAATATCGTACGGCTGGTTCGAAGATTCAGGCACCATCGAATTTAATGCGATATCAGCCCGGTCCGACGGATCGTTCGTCACGACAAACGGCGGATCATCAACGTTATTCGACGGCATAAACGACAACAACTCACGTGTCAGACGCAGTGCATGCTCATCCGAATCAGCGGCAAAATGGGCTACGCCGGATTTGGCGTTATGCGTCATCGCTCCGCCGAGCTCATCTTTCGTGACTTCTTCATGCGTCACAGTTTTGATCACGTCCGGACCCGTGATGAACATGTAGGACGTGTCTTTGACCATCACGTTAAAGTCCGTGATTGCGGGCGAATAAACGGCCCCGCCGGCACAGGGGCCGAGAATACAGCTTATTTGGGGAATTACGCCGCTGGCTAAAGTGTTCCTTAAGAAAATGTCGGCATAACCGCCAAGGCTTACGACGCCTTCCTGAATACGAGCTCCACCGGAATCGTTCAGGCCTACGACCGGGGCCCCGGTCTTCATTGCGAGGTCCATTATCTTGCAGATCTTTTGGGCGTGCGTTTCCGAAAGTGAACCGCCAAAAACTGTAAAATCCTGTGCGAAAACAAATACCTCGCGGCCGTCTACCAGACCGTGTCCCGTCACTACGCCATCACCCGGAAATCTTTGTTTATCGAGCCCAAAATCCGAAGAACGATGGACGACAAATTTATCGAACTCTTCAAAGCTGCCCTCATCCAGGAAAAAATCTATCCGCTCGCGAGCGGTCATCTTGCCCGAAGATTTTTGTTTTTCGATCCTCGCTTTGCCGCCGCCTTCTTCCGCTAAGATCGATCTTTCTCTAAGGCGCTCGAGCTTACTTTGTGGACGCGTTTCCGGTTTCATAATTTTGTTACGTATTTT
>CADEEU010000435.1 GCA_902826385.1 uncultured Acidobacteriota bacterium
AACAAGTTGAGCTCCGATGGCGCAGCGCGGGAGAGATGCGCGAGGCCCTTATCAGGGCAACATCTGCCGTCTAGTTACCAAAATTTTAAATCGTTTTAGTTACTTTCGTCAGCGAGCGCGGAGCGTCCGGGTCAAGTCCTTTGGCTTCTGCAAGATATGCCGCGAACAACTGCGCCGGGATGATGAATGGTATCGGCGTCAGGAACTCGTCCGTTACCTCGGGGATAAGCAAGCTGTTCGAGGAAAGCTCGGCTATATGAGGGCTGTTTGTGATCGAGAGACAGTCGGCGTGAAGCTCTTTCAATCTATTTAGCAGATCTATGCTGCTCTGCTCGGTCACTCCGGAAGGGCCGAAGAACACAACCGGAAAACCGCGTCCTATGATCGCCAGCGGGCCATGGAAAAAATCGGCGGACGAGAAACGCTCCGCTACGACATAGCAGGTTTCCATCAGCTTTAAGGCAAGCTCGTAAGAGTTGCCGTAGTTCATTCCACGACCGACGACGACGCAGTTCTCCATAAAGGCGTAGCGTTGGGCCAATTGCTGAACCTCGCCCTTAAGTTCAAGTGCTTTCTCGGTTAGATCTGGTATCTGATGATAATTAAGACGTTGGTCGCCAATTGCGGCGGCGAGCAGATAGAATAAAAGTATCTGCCCCGTGTAAGTCTTCGTGGCGGCGACCGACTTTTCGCGGCCGGCATGAATCAATAATGTCTCATCGGCAATTCTTGCCATCGTCGATCCGGCTTCATTAGTAATTCCTATCGTAAACGCACCGCTTTCTTTCGCGCGCTCCAGGACAAGATTGATGTCGACGCCCTCGCCCGATTGCGAGACGCCGATCACGAGTGCCCGACGGAGCCTCAATTTGGCATTGTAAAGAGTGAAGACAGAAGGGGCCGAGAGTGAGACGGGAATGCCTGTGGTTACCTCCAACAGGTAACGCCCGAAAAGCGCAGCGTTGTCCGAGCTTCCCCGGGCAACAAGAACGATCACATCTATCTCTTTTTGGCGAATAAAGTCGCCGATTTTCGTGATTTTGTCCCGTTCACCCTCGATCGTTCGACGCAGAACGTCGGGCTGTTCGAGTATCTCCGATAACATTTGTGACATAAAAGTTGATAAACTAGTTTAACTGTACGTATGTAAACATTGATTAATCTAGCTTTCTGCCGTTTGAACTTCGGGCGGCTCGATTCTCTCGTCGGCCATTTCCTTGAGGATAGAGTTGATTGCGCCACCTATTAGAATCGCGGTTCCGGCCAAGAACAGCCAAAGCATCAGTATTATAACCGCGCCGAGCGAGCCGTACGCTTTATTATAAGTGTTGAAATATTGAAGGTAGAGTCTAAAACCGCCAGAAAACAGGACCCAAAGTATTATCGCAACCGCCGACCCCGGCGTTATCCAAAACCACTGAAATTTCTTGTGGCACGGAAGCCAGCTATAGATAACCTCGCTCGCAAACAATAGGATCACGATCAGAGAAAGCCATTGAATTGTAATAAGGACAAACGGTGAGCCTATCTCAAAACCCGCAGACTTGATCAAGTACTCGAACATCTGCCAGCCGGTAGAAACCGCGATTATCGCGATTGCAAGCAAAAGGATGAACAAAACCGTCAGAATGATCGACTGAAATTTGGTATTCCACCAAGAGCGGGTTTCCTTTAGCTCATAAACGGAGTTAAGCGAATTCCTGAGCGTATCGACGCCCGCGGAAGCGGACCACAGCGTTATAAAAATTCCAATGGTAAGCTTGCCGCCCGAACTGTTTTCAATGATCTCGTCCATCGTCTTGTGGACCAGGTCGTAGGCCGACGGAGGCATCATTTGAAACAGATAGCTGTAAAGATCTCGCTTTAGGTTTTCGGTACTGTCCAAAACCATGCCGGCCAGCGTGACCAGTGATAACAGCAGCGGAAAGAAAGCGAACGAAAAGTAAAAAGCTACCTGGGCCGCCCTGTTAAAGATATCGGTTGAATCGACCTTTGTGTAGAGCTTCGTGAAGAATATCTTCCATTCTTCTCGTCCGAAAATCGTCATCTATCCCCGGGATCTCTCTAAAAGCGTCATGGAAAGCGAACTCAAAAGAACGCGGACCTCTTCGTCTTCGCTAAGCTGGATCAGAGGCGTGATTTGAAACTTGCCTTCAAAAAACGCGGGTTGTTTCTGCAGACGGGCTACCTGCGTACCGTCCGGCCGCGAGATTATGTATGAAGGATTGAAAAAATAGCCGGTAAACATCCCGACTACAGGCAATTCGCCCACCAGCGAGTCCACGACCTTAATCCATCCGTTTTCTTCGTTGATTTTCATCACCTGACCGTCGGCGGCGTCGAAGATGTCATAGTTCGCCTTCCATATGGAGCGCATGCCCTGGCGTTTTATCGCGCCCAGATGCCGCCCTGCCGAATCGGTAAGGTTATACTTTGCCGAAAAATCGAGAACGCGATCGGCCTTTATGTTATAGAGGTGCTTTGTTTGGCTTTCGTCGGCGAAGATGTTTATGTCTTCCTTCAACTTAAAAAGCTTTTGCTTGACGTAGCCGACAAGCTGGCCGCTGGCGTCGCGAATATAAATCTGGCTGGCGATCGCCAAAAGTTTGAACGATAGATCAATGGGGTAGTTCAAATTCTGATCCTCACTTTTTCTGAATCGTGTATTGCACTAACATTTTAACTCATTCGAGGCCTTCATACATCGTCTTCGTCGTTA
>CADEEU010000436.1 GCA_902826385.1 uncultured Acidobacteriota bacterium
GAAAGGGGAAGTATTTCCAGCCTGTCCTGCAGCGGCGGCGGAATCGTGTGCAGCACGTTCGCGGTCGCGATAAAGAAAACATTCGACAGGTCGTAATCTACGTCCAGATAGTGATCACGGAATGTGCTGTTCTGCTCGGGGTCGAGAACTTCGAGCAGCGCTGAGCTCGGATCTCCGCGAAAATCGCGTCCGAGCTTGTCCACTTCATCAAGCAAGATCACCGGATTGATGGTGCCCGCTCGTTTCATCAACTGAACTATCTGTCCCGGCAAAGCGCCGATGTAGGTCCGTCGATGTCCACGGATCTCAGCCTCGTCATGCACGCCGCCCAAGGCAAGCCGGACAAACTTTCGCCCCGTCGCCCTGGCGATCGATTTTCCGAGCGAGGTTTTACCAACGCCCGGTGCACCAACAAAGCACAGGATCGTGCCCTTGGGATTTTTTACAAGCTGGCGAACCGCGAGAAACTCTAAGATTCTTTCCTTGATCTTCTCGAGCCCGTGATGATCGGCGTTTAGCGTCTTTTCGGCCTCGGTCAGATCTTCAAGCTCTTCAGACCTTTCTTTCCACGGCACATTGATAAGCCAATCGAGATACGTCCGTGAGACGGTGCTTTCCGCAGACATCGGCGGCATCGCTTCAAGCCGCGAGAATTCCTGCATGGCTTTGTCCTTCGCCTCTTCGCTCATGCCGGCTTCTTCGATCTTTTTCTTTAGGTCTTCGAGTTCGGCCTTGTCGTCTTTACGGCCCAGTTCTTTGTGGATCGCCTTGATCTGCTCGTTCAAATAGTATTCGCGCTGATGCTTGTCCATCTGCTTTTTCGTGCGCGAATGAATGGTGCGGTCGAGCTGTCGTTTTTCGATCTCAGCCTCAAGCACGTCGGCCAGTTTCTGCAGCCTTTCCTGTACCGAAAAAGTTTCGAGCAGGTCCTGTTTTTCTTCGACACTGATCCGCAAATGCGAGCTCATTGCGTCGGAGATTTGAGCGGCCGAGATACCGCGCAAAGACGCGTGCAAAGCGTCAGTGTAGGCATCGGGCGAAACGCGGAGGAATTGCTCGACCAGCGTGTGTATTTTTTGCAGCAACCCGTCGGTCCGGTAACCCGACTCGTCCACCGACTGTATCTTGCGGACGTGCGCATAGAACATTCCGTCTTCGTCCTGTTCGATCCTGACCGATTCGCCGCGGTCACGCCCCTCGACGACAACTTTGATCTGACCGTTGTCCTGCCGCTGTGCCTGGAGTATTCGCCCCAGTGTACCGACGGCGTATATCTGATCGGATTTCGGCTCATCGATCGTCGCATCGTGCTGGGTTGCAAGAAATATGTCCCGGTCGCCGCTCATCGCTTCTTCAAGCGCACGGACCGAACTCGGACGGCCTATCTTGAAGGCGACTTTCGTGTAAGGGAAAATTACGACATCACGGATAGGCACCATCGGATAACGCCTGATGTCGGAGGGCATTTGATCTGAAAATTCTTGCATATTTGTTAGGGAAATCCGGTCTTTCACTCTGCTGGATTAGCCCGGAACTAAGGGTTACTCTTATTTACGCAAAATTAACTACCAATTGCAATAAAAACCCCAGGGTGCCAAGCATCAACTACCTATACGCTCATTACCGAAAGTAATTTAGAGTTTTTGTAAGATTTTGGGATGCGAAACCAATAGTAAGTGGAACTTCATTAAGATTAGATTGGAGGAACTCAAATGACAGTCGCCAGACTCACAATTATGTTGGTTTTAGTAATAGGACTAGGTACTTCGGCCCAAGCGAAAACAAGATGCAATCCTGTCAACCAGATGGTGGCACGATGTACGTCCGAGGTTGATTTCGCAAAATTCTCTTCATCGTATGCCGAACAGGAAATGTCTCAGTGGTGCTGGGCAGCGAGCGTTTCTATGCTCTTCGATTACTATGGGCATCCGGTTTCGCAGGAGAAGATTGTTCAAACCCAATACGGAAGGATAACGAATCTTCCCGCCGGTAATGGTTTTACGATGGCAAAACAACTCAATCGGAACTGGATAGATGACGATGGAAACGAGTTCTCAGCCAGACTAACGGCGGCTTTCGATCCAGCCGCAAATGTTTATGCTATGAACAACCTCTGGATCATTAACGAAATGGACGCAGAACGCCCCATTATCGTCGGAACCCAAGGCCATGCGGTCGTTATGACGAGCATCACTTACAACAGAACGCCGCAAGGGCCCGTCGTTATAGCCGTCGGTGTTTTTGACCCCTGGCCGGGTCGCGGATCGCGATCACTTACGCCAAATGAAATGACTCCATCGCCTAACGGACTATCCTTTGCAGCAAGCGCAACGATTAAAACCCTGTAGGTCGAGACGAAACGATTCCTCTTCAAGCCGCTTCTTCGATCATGGGAGCGATTACTTCGAAAACCGGCTTCTTTCTTTCGACCATCTCGCGGGTTATGAGAAGTTCGCTGACCTTCTTTTCGGATGGAAGAAAGTACATGGATTCGAGAAGGATCTCTTCCATGATCATCATCAGACCGCGGGCTCCGACCTTGCGTTTGTGGGCCTCGCGGGCGATGGCTATCAACGCTTCGTCGGTGAATTTTAATCCGATATTGTCAAACTCGAACTTTCGCTGGTACTGACGGACCAGGGCATTTTTAGGTTCGGTCAGGATCTTGATCAGCGCGAATTCATC
>CADEEU010000437.1 GCA_902826385.1 uncultured Acidobacteriota bacterium
CGAGCGTTGGAGCAATTTTCCCAAACAAAGTCTCTTCGCTTTCCTGTAATGACGGAGCTTCCGGCGGTTTTTTTGCCATTTCGTTATTTTCGGATAACAGCGCCGTGCGCACCGAACCTGTCGCACGTTTTGAAAGCGAAGGCAGAGCGGCCAGCCTTGATCCGGGCGCGTGGTTTTGCGGTTTCGCGGTCGGGGATGTGGGATTCAAGATTCCGGGGCCCGGCACTGCTGCTGCGGCGACCGAACTATCAACTATCAACTTGTCACTAACAACTGAATCAGGTGAACCAAGAACGGCGAGATCGACGCTCATCGACGCTACGCCAAGCTCCTGCAAATAAAAGACTTGCTCTTTTACGTCAGCGATAAGGTCAGCTATTTCCTGATTTTGCGGCATTAACTGGAACGGCGTTTCTAAGTTTGATTATTTCATCGAGTATCTTATCAGCCAGTTCGCGTTTTGACATCAGCGGCAATTCGATTTCGACCGGGATGTCAGAACTCCCTGCGTTCGCCGACCCGACAGCCCGTGTAAGTATCGTGGCAATGTTAGTATCTGTATTGAATCCCGCTCCCTTTGCTGTAATATCGTTCGCCACGACGATATCCAGGCCCTTCTTCTCCATCTTCGACCGTGCATAGCCGACCACGTCGTTCGTCTCGGCCGCAAACCCGACGACGATCATATTGGCCGTTCGGTTCTTCGCAACATCGGCCAAAATGTCGCGCGTTTTCTTCAGTTCCAGGATCATAAAGTCGCGCCCGTCTTTTTTGATCTTGGCACCCGAAGCGTTCGCCGGAGCATAATCCGCCACCGCCGCCGAGCCGATAAACACTGTCGCTTCCGGCAATTCTTTCATCACCGCCGCGTGCATTTCTTCGGCTGAGATCGCGCGAACTACCCTGACGTTTTCGGGCGGCTCGACCAACGTAGCACCCGCCACAACCGTTACCTTCGCCCCACGGTCCCGTGCCGCCGCGGCAACCGCAAACCCCATCTTCCCCGACGAATGATTTGAAATAAACCGCACCGGGTCGATCGCCTCCCGTGTCCCGCCAACGGTGATCAAAATATGCTCGCCCGCCAGGTCAGTACCACCTGCGGTAGCGGGTGGGGCCTTCTCGCTCGGCCTTAAGACCCCACCCGCTACCGCAGGTGGTACTGACAGAACCGCCAGCGCCTGCCGAACAATATTCTCAACATCTTCCAACTTCCCCGTCCCGACAGTCTTGCAGGCCAATTCCCCAGCGACCGGCTCGACAAACCGCACGCCGTCCGCCTTCAAACGCTCTATATTCCGCTGCGTCGCCGCCTGCTCCCACATCGTGACGTTCATCGCCGGGGCAATCATCACCGGAGCCGTCGAGGCCAAATAGGTAGAAGAAAGAAAATCGTCCGCAATCCCGTTCGCGAACTTCGCGATAATATTCGCCGTCGCCGGCACGATCAGCAGCAGGTCGATCTCTTGCGAAAAATTGATATGCGCGATCGGGTCCGGATTCGCCGGGTCGTAATCGTCCACGATCACATGCTTGTCCGTCAACGCCCGAAACGTCAGCGGCCGCACAAATTCCGTCGCATGCCGAGTCATCGCCACCGACACGTCGCACCCAGCCTTCTGCAGCAACCGCATGACCTCGATCGCCTTATAAGCCGCTATCCCGCCGGTCACGCCAAGTCCGATTTTGTATTTGCCCATCGCATTCACTTCCGGAATAAATGATAACTGATAAGTGAGAGCTGAAAATTATCAGTTTTCACTTATTCAGTTATCATTTATTTGGGAAGTTTTTTCGACGGGTGAACGTTTTCATCTCGCTCCGCTCCTATCGTTTCGAAGTCATCTTACATCAAAATCGTTCACGCACCCCGTGAAAATTTGCGGTCAGCGGTTGGCCGAACCGTGGTTTTCCTCGTAACTGACAGACTTCACCGTGGTAGAATTTTGGCAATGTCTATGAACAGCGCCCAGCCGAAACTGTTTGGATCAGCCGCCGCGACGGCGAATCTTGGGACGGTTTTGCTTTACGCCCTCGGCGAGTTCCAGTCGCGCGGTCACGAACTGGCAAATCGCGAGTTGGCCCTCGACCGTCTGCACATGGCATTCGTCAGGGCCTGCGAGCATTTGGGAATGCCCGAAATTTCGGACGAGGCGGCTGCAAATGGCTTACGCGATCTGGGCGCGTCGGTGACCGAGATTCCCGCCTACGTCGCCAAGCGTCCTTACCGCGTAAAAATTTCCGCAGAGCTTTGTCGAAGGGCGGCGGACGTTTTCGCAAAACACGGCGTCTAAAACGTCAGGTGAGCAGATATGAATAAAATCATTTATGGCATGCCGGTTTTTTTCCTGGCCTTCGTTCTGGGACTTTACGTCGCCCCGAATTTGAAGGACCAGATGCAAGCTCCAGCCGCGCCCGCCCAGGTCCAGGAACAACCGGCGGTTTCCGACAAGTTAAGCCAACCGCCGTCGCCCGTCGCTGATCCATACATTGCCGAATTTAGCAGCCTGCCTAATTTTGAAGAAGTTGAAGACATATTTGATGAACGTCCCGGCAAGTTGATCGACGTGCTCGAAAGCGGAGCCAGATACCGGAAAAGCGAGGTCGTCGCAAAATCCGGCCAAATCTGGCTGACTCTTTT
>CADEEU010000438.1 GCA_902826385.1 uncultured Acidobacteriota bacterium
GCCATCGAACGACCACATAAACCGTTCCATGTTGCCGGTTATGTGAAGCTCTATCTCGCGTTCCGGCTCGCGCATATCCTCGCGCATCGCCAAGCGCTTCAAGTCGGTATAAACGAGAACACGCCAGCCGTCATCGCCCAGGCCGACACCCGGTTCGTCGAGCCGGGCTTGCGTCGTCATCGGGACAGTTTGATTGCCGATGCCGTGCCGATCTTTCGAGTGCGGGATAGGCGTGCTGCCGGGAATTTCGGTTTTCGCGGCCGCCCCCGCCATGTTCATTCCGGCCATTTTGTCGTCCGTTTTAGGTTTTGCCTCCATACCCGGCATATTCGCGTGCGAATCGGTCTTAGGAGCGTTTTTCGGCATTTCCATCCCAGGCATATCCATGCCCTGCATGTCCATGCCCATATCTTTCATCGTCAATGTCGGACGCGGGCGCCTCGCCGGGATCGTGCCCACGAGGCCTTCTTGAGGAGCGAGCGTGCCGCGGGCGTAGCCGCTTCTGTCCATTGTCTCGGCGAAAACTGTATAGGGCTTAGGCTCGTGCGGTTCGACGACCACATCATATGTTTCAGCCGGCGCGATGCGGAATTCGTCAACTTCAACGGGCTGCACGTGCTGCCCGTCCGCTTGCACGACGGTCATCTTGAGTCCCGGAATGCGGCAGTCGAAATAGGTCGAAGCCCCGGCATTGATGAACCGCAGGCGGACCCGCTCGCCGGCATTGAAGATCCCGGTCCAGTTCGAGGCGGGCGACAACCCGTTCATCAGGTAGATCAGAGTTTCGCCCGTTACGTCCGCCAAATCGGTCGGATCCATCCGCATTTTCGACCACGCTTCCCAATCGGAGAGCGCGACCGACAAGCCTTTGTTCGAGGCGTCGCGGAAAAACTCTGCGACCGTGCGCCGCTGAAAATTGTAGTAATTGCCGAGCGATTTGAGATTGGCGAGGATCCTCGCAGGATTTTCAAAGCTCCAATCCGAGAGCATGACGACGTAATCCCTGTCGTATTTGAACGGTTCAGGTTCGGCCGGCTCGATTATCATCGGCGCGTAAACCCCGAGGAGTTCCTGTCCGCCCGAATGACTGTGGTACCAGTACGTGCCGGATTGCCTGACCGGGAAACGGTAACTAAAAGTCTCGCCTGGCTTGATGCCGGCGAAACTCACGCCCGGCACGCCGTCCATATTCATTGGTACTATGAGACCGTGCCAGTGAATTGAGCTTACTTCTTTCAGTTTATTGGTTACTCGAATTACGGCATCTTCTCCTTCGCGAAGGCGGAGAATAGGACCGGGCAGCGAGCCGTTCACGGTTATCGCGTTTCCCGTTCGACCGTCAAAATTGATCTTCTGATCCGCGATTACCAGGTCTATCGGTTCTCCCGGCTGCCGGGAAGCTAACGGAGCACCCGATGTTTGTGCGTAAGCCGGTACGAGGCGTTCAAACGCCGCAAGCAGCCCCAAGCTTCCGGCACTTTTTAGTAGGTCGCGTCTTGTGATTGTGAAGTCCTTCATATTTCACCAACCGCGTTCTGCAATAGGCTCCCGCGGTTTCCTAAAAAACCAGAGCGCAACACACGTGCCATCACAAAAACGGCTGAATCCCTGTGGTTTGGCATGGCAGGCGTGATTTTTCTAAGTGAAATAACTGATCGGATCGGGAAATTTACGCATCCCACAAACGCGAAATCCGGTAAAAACGCAAGGCATGTTTACCGGAAGAGATCTTGAGTCCCGTTAAATATGTGAAAAATTACTTGTCCAAAATGTTCGCCGGACTTGTGTAAAAACGCCGGTAAGATGCGAAAAGACGACGACCTTCACCTGCCGGAAGCACGATGATCTTTAATTTGTGCCGTTTTCCGTTTGCGTCTACCGGGTAGAATCCGATCGCGTATTGGTGTCGAGCGTCGTCCGCACCGTGTTTGAGCATCTCGTAAATTTCCAAACTGTTTTTCATCGCCGAAGCGTGATAAATGCCTCCGCTCGTTTTTGTTAATTCTTCGATCGCGGCCCGGTCGAGCGGCGCGCCATCTTTTGAGATGTTGACGCGCAGTCTTCTTTCCCGAACGACATCAAGTAAAGCGGCCGGCTGATCTTTATTCTTATCGAAAACTACGGCGTAAATCTGTGTGTCAAACTCGAACAAATGTTTTTGCATTTCACCGAAATCGTGGCGGCTGCCACGGTCCGCGCCGTCGGAAATCACCAGCAAAGTTTGCTTCCGATTATTCTTTTCTTTGACTTTCTCCGCGACTTTCTCTGCCGCAAGACAAATCGCGTCGTAAAGCGAGTTCGGCCCGCCGCGCTTTTCGGACAACTGCGTGCGGATTTGCACCTCCGTTGGGACAAAATCAAAGACAAAACTGCCACGCTCATCAAACGTCAGAACGAAAAATCGTCTTTCGCTGGAAGCTGCTTCGTAAAATCTCGTAACGCGTCAAGAACCGTAATCGTTCGTTCGCCTGTTACCGGGCGCAGGTCGAAAACGATCCCGAACGAAACAGGCGATTCTTCATCGGAAAAATGCGCGATCTGCTGCCGCACTCTGTTGTCGAAGATCTCGAACTGCTCTTTCTTCAATCCCTTGATCGGATTGCCTTGCTTGTCTGTCACCGAGACGCTGACGTTCAC
>CADEEU010000439.1 GCA_902826385.1 uncultured Acidobacteriota bacterium
TCACAAGGCGCTGATCCTTTGTCAAAACCAAGCGGTTTCTCTCCCGCCCTATCAATACAAATTTGTGAATTCGATCCAGGAGATATTTTCATGAAAAGACGAAGAATTTTATCGTTGTTCCTCGCGGCGGCGGCCGTATTTTTTGCCGCAGCCGCACCGGCACTGGCTCAGGAAGTGATGAGCAACGCTGAGGTGATAAGCCTTGCTAAGGCCGGCCTTAATCCCACTTTGATTGTCGGCAAGATTCGCACTTCGAAAACCGATTTCGACCTTTCGACCGACGCTTTGATCAAATTGAAGCAGGCCGGCGTTTCGGACGATATCGTTGCGGCAATGCTCGAAGCCAAAAGCGGCAAATCCGTCAACGCTGGTTCGAACACTAATTCGACCGGTGCCGCAAGTCCCGGTGCTCTCGGCGATCCGAATGACCCGATGGCGAAACACAACTACGGCATCTATCTTTACGAAGAGAAAGACGGCGTACGAAAGATGACACCGCTCAAGGCCAACGTCTCGGCACAAAATCGGACAGGCGGTCTGTTTACGTCGTCGCTTACCTACGGCATCGGAAAGGTTAAGACCAAAACCAATCTGCCAGGACGCAACGCCGATATGCAGATGCAAAGCACGACGCCGGTGTTCTATTTCTATCTCGACATCACCAGCGGCGGACTAAACACCGCCAGCGGCGTTCCGTCTGACCCGAAGGAATTCACACTTGTTCAATTCAACCAGCGAAGCGACAACCGCGAGGTTACGATCGGCAAATCGAACGCCTTCGGTGCAAAAGGCGGTCTGTCGGACGAATATGTCAGGCAGTTTAAAGCCGAAGACATGGGCAACGGTATTTTCAAGGTAACTCCGGCCGCCGATCTAAAAAAAGGCGAATACGGTTTTATGCTCGTCAATTCCGGTAACTCGAATACCGCAGCCGGTGTCGGAGCAAAGTTCTTCGATTTTGGCGTGAATATGACGCCGTAGGTGGGAGGCTCGAATACTCTTCCGAGAGGACGAGCGAAGTCTAATATCTTTAACTCCCCGAAGGGGATAAATTCTAATAGCGTCGGGAGAATCCCGACGGTCGCTTCCGATAGGACCTGCAACGCTGAAGGCGTCGCATAGATGGTCCCCAATCCGTCGCTTTCAGGGACGGATTTGTTTCCGGAAAACGGCCGTCGGGTTTCACCAGGCGCTTTTTCTACGCATAGTTGGATACATGGCGATGGTTTTTTGTATAATCAATTGGCCTTTTACAGGATTGCGCGGTCCAGCATTTTTTTTGAATCGCCCCCATTCACGTTATGCAGGTTCAGACATCGGTTACGGTCGAGTCGATCAAAGACAAGGTGAGCTTTGACGACGGATATGCCGTCTATGCTCCTGAAGGTTCGATGAACCTTGACGAGGGAGTGAAGTTTGTAACCGAAACGATCAAGTATTGCCGTGAAAACGACGTTCGAGGCCTGATTGTGGACGTGCGCGGCACCATCGGTCTTAAGAATCCTTCGGTCGCCGATAAATTCTGGTATACACAGGATTGGTTCAAGGCGGCCGGTGCTCAGGTAGCCGTGGCGCTCGTCGCGAACCGCGACCTAATCGATCCGACCTTGATCGGCGTGACAATGGCGGAGAACGCCGGGCTTCGTTCTCATGTGTTCGACAACATGGACGACGCCGTGGCGTGGCTGAAAAGGTTTTTATAGGATTATCGTTTTAGGCGAAAGTTGATCGCGGCGCGGCATCGACACTGCAGCAGCGGACGCAGAATTCCAACATTTTTTTCTCGGAAATTTTAAGTCGCATGACCTCTGGAAACCGGCTGAAGACCATTTTTTCATCTTCGGTGAGTTCATCCCACGTCTTGAGCGCAATATGGCCGCATTTCGAACATGCGGATTTTTTGTCTAAAGTCTCCATCTCGTTTGTGCGATTAACTTGTTTCAGTTTAGTATTTTGTGGTCACTCAATCAATAAATTTTCATAAAATGAAAAATCAAAAGCTATTTACAACCCTCGTAGTTTTGCTGGCTTTCGCGTGTGCAGTTGTTTCTCAGACGGAGCCAAAGTTCGACTTCTACGCCCGCGGCGATTACCGGCCGAATGTTCCGCGGCCCCAGTCGATTCTGCGCTACGACGTGGGCGAGCATCACACGACCTACGCCCAGATGGAAAAGGTCATTGAGGAGATAGCAAAAGCCGCACCGGACCGCGTAAAGATCTTCGATATCGGCACCACGCCGGAATACCGGATGCAGCACATAGTCGCGATATCATCGCCGGAAAACATGGCACGGCTTGATGAGATAAAGGCGAACACCGCGCGGCTGACCGATCCGCGAAAGACCTCGGCGGCCGAGGCGGCGACGATCGCACAAAACACTCCATCGATCGCGTGGATGGCGTACACGATCCACGGCAACGAATCTTCATCGTTCGAAGCATTTATGCAGGTCGTCTATCAACTTGCGGCATCGAACGAACCGGCGACGCTCGACATATTGAAGAATACTGTTGTTCTGATAATCACCGGCGAGAATCCAGACGGTCACGAGCGTTTTGCTACCTGGTATAACTCCGTTGCCGTAGGCAGCCCCGACCGGCTTGCTATTGAGCACCGGGAGCCATGGG
>CADEEU010000440.1 GCA_902826385.1 uncultured Acidobacteriota bacterium
GAGGGGCAGGGTAAAGCTTTCTTTTGGAAATGGCACGGAAACCCGCGATACGGCGGCGATCCGTCAAAGATCAGCCAACGGCCGGACCGCGACAAACTTTACGACATGATGACGCGTAACGTGCCGGTCGGTGAACGGATCTTCGGACCAAATTCATATCTTCGACCTCAGTTTATTCAGCCTTACAAATGCAGAAACATCTTGATCGAAGGCGTTAGAATTGTCGATTCACCGATGTGGGAAGTTCATCCCGGCCTGTGTGAGAACGTAACGGTTCGCCGGCTTCGGATTGCCTCTCACGGCCCGAATAACGACGGCTGCAACCCGGAATCGTGTAAGAACGTGCTTATCGAAGATTGCTTTTTCGATACCGGCGACGACTGCATCGCCATCAAATCGGGCAGAAACAACGATGGGCGAAGGATTAACGTTCCTACGGAAAATGTGATCATTCGCAATTGCGTAATGAAAGACGGTCACGGCGGAATAACCGTCGGGAGCGAGATATCCGGGAATGTGCGCAACGTTTTTGCCGAAAACTGCCGAATGGACAGCCCGGATTTGTGGACTGCACTCCGGGTAAAGAACAACGCCTCTCGCGGGGGAACGCTGGAGAATTTCTATTTTCGGAACATAACGGTCGGCACTGTTTCTCGAGCGGTGGTGGAGATCGACTTCAACTATGAAGAAGGTTCGAAGGGGAGCCACACGCCGGTGATGCGTAACTACGTGGTTGAGAACCTTACGTGTTCGACAGGGAATCGGCCCGTCGATTTACAGGGGCTGGATAACGCGCCGATCTACGACGTGACGATGCGAAATTGTACGTTTGGAGAGGTAAGAAACGCGAGCATCGTTAAGAACGTAAGAGGCGTAAAGCTGGAGAACGTCAGAGTGAACGGGAAGCCTGTCAAGGAACTTATATGAAACGACGCGAATTTATCGAAACATCGGCGGCAGCGATGATGGGAGCCATCCTGGCTACCTATTCGAACGGCATGCCTGCAGCAAAAAAGCGGATTGCGATGGTCGGAACCGGTATTCGCGGCACCGCGTTTTGGGGCGAGGCCTTGAATAAAAAATTCGGTGACCTGCTTGAATTCGTAGGACTGTGCGACATAAATCCCGGCCGCGTCGAGTATGCAAAAGAACGGATGAAAGTCGGCTGTCCGACTTTCACAAACTTCGACAAGATGATGCGCGAGGTCAAACCCGAGATCGTCATTGTCACGACGACAGACAGTGAGCACGACAAGCTGATAGTACGTGCCTTGGAGCTCGGGTCCGACGTTGTTACCGAAAAGCCGATGACGACCGATGAGGTCAAGTGCCGGTCGATCCTCGCTGCGGAAAAACGTACGGGACGAAAGGTCCACGTGGCTTTCAACTACAGATTTAGTCCTTTTTACACAAAGGTCAAAGAGCAGCTCGCGGCGAACCGAATCGGGCGGGTAACGTCGGTTGACCTCAACTGGTATTTGAACGTTTACCACGGAGCAAGCTATTTCCGTCGCTGGCATGGAATCAAGTCTAAAGGGGGATCGTTGTGGGTGCATAAAGCAACTCATCACTTCGATCTAGTCAATTGGTGGTTAGATTCAGACCCCGTGCAGGTGACCGCCTACGGTTCGCTCGAACATTATGGCAAAAACGGACCGTTTCGCGGAACAAGCTGCCGGGCGTGCGAACACAAGTCGAAGTGCGGCTTTTTTTGGGACATCACAAAAGACGAAACACTCATGAAGATGTATGTCGCCAATGAGAAGCACGACGGATACATTCGCGACGGTTGCGTTTTTCGCGAGGAAATCGACATTTACGACAAGATGTCGGCCCAGGTAATTTATGCTAACGGCGTCACGCTCAATTATTCGTTGACGACGTATTCTCCGTACGAAGGCTTCCGTCTTTCATTCAATGGAATTGACGGAAAGCTGGACACGTGGGAAGGAATTCCTTATCAGCGCGGCAGCTTTGACAAGATCGACCAGGCCGAACGCCACTCGCTCGAGATGTCACAAATAAAGGACGAAACGGCGGAAGGTTTTGAAGAGCTGATCCTGCACCGGAATTTTAAGGCCGAGCCTGAATCGATCAAGGTCCCGAAATATCGCGGCGGCCACGGAGGCGGCGACATACGTATGCACACGAAAATGTTTCGCAACGAACCGGCCGCAGACATTTATAAACACGCTGCCGGCACACGCGACGGAGCGATGTCAATATTGATAGGAATTGCCGCAAGAAAGAGCATTGACGAAAAACGCACGGTGCGTATTGAGGAGTTGACTGATATTAAACCAATGCCGAAACGGCCGGTATTATGATGAAATTGCTCGGAATTACCCTGCTAATCCTCGCTATTTCCGGCTCTGCATCTTCGCAAAAACGGCCGGTGACGGTATTCCTTACGGGAGATTCGACCTGTGCGAAAAAGCAGCCGGATAAGCGTCCTGAGACGGGTTGGGGCGAAATGTTTCAGCCTCTCTTCGACGAAAAGAAGGTCGTTATCGACAACCGCGCAATGAACGGCCGCAGCACGCGGACCTTTATTTCCGAAGGCCGCTGGCAAGCCGTGATCGACGCGTTACGGCCGGGCGACTATGTTTTCATTCAGTTCGGGCAC
>CADEEU010000441.1 GCA_902826385.1 uncultured Acidobacteriota bacterium
TGGCGAGGCAACGGGTTTGTCGAGTTCCACTGTCGACGGCGGAAAAACCTGGAATGTAATGATCGTGCCGGGAGCGGAGAAACTCGACTTCCGAGACATCGAAGCGTTCGACGCGAACACGGCGTATATCCTCAGCATCGGCAACGGTGAGTCTTCGCGTATCTATAAAACGGTCGACGGCGGCGTGACGTGGACAAACCAGTTTACAAACAAAAACGAAAAGGCCTTTTTTGATGCGATTGCCTGCTGGGATTCGAAAAACTGCATCGCGATGAGCGATCCCGTTGACGGCAAGTACGTGCTTATCGAAACAAAAGACGGAGCGTCGTGGAAACCAATCGACACCTCGAAAATGCCGGCCGCGAAAGAAGGCGAGGCTGCATTCGCCGCGAGCGGCACCTGCCTGATCACACAAGGAAAAAAGAATGCCTTTCTCGTTACCGGCGGAAACGATGCCCGTGTCTTTCGATCTCCTGATCGAGGGAAAACGTGGCAGGTTGCCGACACGCCGATCACAAAAGGAACGGCGGGAAGCGGCATTTTTTCGATCGCAATGTTTGACAAGAAAAATGGAGTTATCGTCGGCGGAGATTACGAGAAGCCCGAGCAACAAATCTCGACCGTTGCGTTCACTAAGGATGGGGGTAAATCATGGAAAGCCGGCCCTCCCCTGAGAGGCTATCGATCTGCGGTAAGCACTGCCTCTAACAAAGTAACGCAAATTTTAGTAGTGGCCGGAACGAATGGATCCGATAAGACAATCAACCAAACCCTGTGGAATAAGTTAGGCGATGAGAACCTCAACTCAATTCGAGTATTTGCCGGACCTGCCTATGATTTTACAATCTGGGCTGTTGGACCAGCTGGTCTTGTCGTAAACTCGCGTACCACAATCGACTTTTAATGCTCTACGCCTGGTACAACATTCTCGGCACGACTGGTGTTGCGACCATCGTTATTACCTACGTTCTTCTCCAAACCGAAAAGCTGCGCAGCGATAGTCTTTATTATTCTCTTCTAAACGCCTTCGGGGCCGCACTTATTTTAATCTCGTTGTATTTTGAGTTTAATTTTCCTTCGTTCGTTGTCGAGTTCTTTTGGCTGTTGATTAGTCTGTTCGGTATTGGAAAATACTTGGTTAGAAATCGATGAGGTGGCTGATTGAAAAATCGCGGTATTTGGCGCTGGTGCCTGTGATCGGATTGCAGATCGGCGCGTTGGCCGCACTTTATGTCGGTGGCGAAAAGCTTGTAAAGGTGATTCAGGTTGCGGTACTGCATTATGAGACGAATTCGCCGACGCTCTACGTTCTTTTCGAAAGCCTCGACAGTTTTCTTGTAGCGTTGGCGTTGATCGTAATCTCAGTCAGCCTTTACGAACTTTTTGTGGGTGATCTTGCGGTTCCGGACTGGATGACGGTCAAAAACCTCAGCGAGCTGAAAGCAAAGTTCGGCGTCGTGCTGATACCGATCATGGCCGTGAAGTTCGTGCAAAAGCTGCTTCAGTCTGACAGTGCTCTTGACACGATGTACTATGGTATTGCCGTAGCGCTTGTGTCCGTGGCATTGACTGTTCTGACGGTCGTAAGCGAAAAAGAGAAAGAGGCCGAGATTGAACGTACGCCCGAAGAAGGGGAAACAAGGGCGAAAGATTTGGACTAGAGAGATGAGTCAAGGCTTTACCAGCATTCCATTCAAGACCGAAAGTGCTCACGGCCTCACGTCATACAATGGCGTGGCGAAGTTTTCGAGCGCCGGCATCGTGCTTGAGTTTGAATCCAAGCTTTTCGGAGTGATCGCCGGAGGAGTAAAAGAAGCACGCTTGCCATTGGCCGAAATCCTCGATATTAAATTTAAAAGGGGACTATTCAAGATCGGTGCAAAGATAGAAATAAGAACCAAAACCTTTGCCAAGCTGGCCGAATTGCCAAACAACGATGGCAAGCTCGCTCTCAAACTGGTTCGCGACGATTTTGAACGGGCGCAGTCAGCGGTCGAACAGATCCAACGGGAAATGTCCGGTCACGAAGCCGCTCTGCCGCCGCCGCAATCACCGGTGAGCGAATTGTTCCGGGACGAGACCGAAGACGAAACCAGACAATTGAAGAAATGAATTCTTCCTTTGATTCTTTCCAAACTCAACAACCTACCGTCCGGTCGCGATCCGCGGGTCCGACTTCGGCGTTAGTTTGTATTCTTTCGGCGGTTCGACTCCGAGTAGATGTTTTACAAAATAATCCCACCGTCGGCGGGTCATGTACCAACTGTCCGCTGCGTATCCGTGCCGGGCGTTCGGGAAGATGACAAGTTCGAAGTCTTTTCCGGCCTTAATTAAAGCATCGACCACCAAATACGTATTGTAAGGCGGCACATTGTCGTCCATTCCGCCGTGCGCCAGCATTAGCTTTCCGGTCAGATTCTTTGCGAAAATCTGATTTGCCTGGTCCGTGTAGTTGGATTTCTGCTTCGCGTCGTCAACGACGGAAGTATGCTTTCCATCGGGGCCGGTCATCAACCCGATGTACCTTTCGCCCCAATCGTCCTCGTAATTGCGGTTGTGGTGATTACCCGATTGAGAGACGCCGACCTTGTAAAAGTCCGGAAATCTGAACATCGCGGCCGCCGTC
>CADEEU010000442.1 GCA_902826385.1 uncultured Acidobacteriota bacterium
TGCCTTCAAAAACCTGCAGGCGCTCTTTGTTGCCTTCCTTAATGCGGACGTGCACCTTTACGGTGTCGCCCGACTGGAACGCGGGGATGTTTTCTCTTAATTGTGTGGTCTCAACCAGATCTAATCGGTTCATATCGATGTCGGCCAGAGGTCAATGGAAATAATTCCATTCACATTTCACCATTTTCTCCTAAAAGGTCGTTTCTAAATTTCCTTGTTTTCTCAAGCGCCTTTTCATGACGCCATTTTTCTATCTCGGCATGATTGCCGTTCAAAAGTACTTCCGGGACCTTCATCCCTCGAAACTCCGCCGGCCGCGTGTAGTGCGGACAATCGAGCAAACCGTTTGAGAACGAATCGTTCTCGGCCGATGTTTCGCTGCCCAACGCATCGGGCAAAAGCCTTACCAGCGAATCGACCAGCACGACCGCTGCCGGTTCGCCGCCCGACAGGACGTAATCACCGATGGATATCTCATCAGTCACGAGCACGTCGTTAACCCGTTCATCAACACCTTCGTAGCGGCCGCAGATGAGGATCAAATGCTCGGTCGCATCCGCCAGCGCTTTTACAAGCGGCTGCTTTAGCGGATGACCTTGCGGCGAAAGCAACGCGACCTTTGTTCCGGCAGGATAATCCGCACGTTCGCTCGTGCCAAGCAGATGCTCAACCGCCGCAAAGATCGGCTCCGGCTTCATCACCATCCCGTCGCCGCCGCCGAACGGACGGTCGTCCGTCATTCTATGCTTATCGACGGCAAACTCACGGATATCGTGGATGTTTATCTCGACGATACCGGCCAGCTTTGCCCGGCGGATTATTCCAAAATCAAAGACCTGCCCGAAAAATTCGGGGAAAATTGTTAAGACGTCGATCTTCATCCCGGGAACGCAGGCGACTTCGCCTGCATGAGCGTGAAACGCGAACAACCCGCTGATAACGCGGCACGCGTTGATTCCCAACGACTGACGCCGCAAAATACGCGGCGTTGCAGGCGAGGGCGCCTGCGTTCCCAGTTGTTCCTAAAACTCAAGCAACCCTTCCGGCGGATCTACGACGATCCTCTTTTTTTCAATATCGACCTCAATGCAGATCGATTCGGCGAACGGCACCATCCGTTCTTTTCCGTCGTTCTCGATTATCAAAACTTCGGTCCCACCGGTCCGCAGTAGTTCACGAACAGTGCCGAGTTTTTCGCCAACAACTGTCTCGACCTCGCAGCCCTCAAGCTCCCAGTCGAAAAACTCATCTTCCTCTAGTTCGACGGCTTCGGTTTCGTCAACGCAGATCTCAACATAACGCAGAGTCTCGGCCGATTCGACCGAATCATGCCCGCTGAACTTCAGCACGATCCGACCCTTTTGAAACCAGAATTTTTCAATTTTCAATTCACGCCGTTCTCCATTCGCAAAAACGGCGGTCACATCCGCGAGCCCCTCGAAACGTTCGGGAAAATCGGTCAGTACATCGGCCACTACTTCGCCCCGCAAGCCTCGCGTTCTGACTATTTTGGCTATCGCGATAAGTTCAGAGTTCAAACTTTAGTTTGCCTCCTGCTCGAAAAGCAGCACGCTAAAGCGTGTACTCTAAACCCTTAATCTTCTTCGAGATCGAGGTGATAGCGTTTGCCCTGCTTATGGCCGCTGACGTACAGCAGACTGCGGATGGCCTTGATGGTGCGGCCTTCGCGGCCGATCAGGCGGCCGTAATCGTCCGGCGCGACGCGTATGCGAAAGCGAACGTTCTTGCCATCGCCCTGCTCATACACCTCAACCAGGTCGGGCGAACCGACCAGTGCCCTGATCACTTTTTCGACAGCGTCTTTCATCCGGAGCGCGGACACTCTTGTCCGCATGAGCGTCGCTTCGACGCGAAAGTTGGCCTAGTCTACCGACAGGTTTGCCGGAGGAACCGGCGATGCGGACAAGAGTGTCCGCGCTCCATTACTCTTCCGACTTCGGAGCCTCGGCCGCCGGAGCCTCGGCCGCCGGTTCGGACTCGCCTTCGACCGGAGCAGCCTCGGCACTCTCCGCTTCGGCAGGAGCAGCTTCGGCTTCCGTCGTCGCGGCTTCTGCAGCGGCAGCATCGGCGGCGGCTTTCTCGGCCGCGACGCGTTCCGCCTCAAGCTTTTCAGCTTCGGCTTTCTTTGCGGCTTCCCTGGCTACGCGGTCGGCTTCTTTTTTATCGGCACGAGCCTGTAAAGCTACGGCTTTTTCTTCTTCGGTCTGGACCGGATTATTCTTGATAAGGCTTTTTACCGTATCGGTCGGCTGGGCACCAACGCCAATCCAGTACTGGATACGTTCGTGCTTCAGGTTGACCTCGGCCGGATCGGCCATCGGATTATATGTACCTACATTTTCAAGATAAGCACCGTCACGCTTGGACCGTTTTTCCTTCACCACCAGGCGGTAGAAAGGTTTACCCTTCGCGCCCATTCTCATCAAGCTGATTGCTAACATATTCCTCTCAAAACGTTTTCATTATTAATTATCAATTAATAACGACAACCGCTATTTCCTTTTCTTATGACGTTTCTTCTTTTCAATACTCTTCGACATCGAGCCGTTCGGCTCGTCGTCCACTTCGCCGCCGCCCAACAGACCCGTCAAACCGCCC
>CADEEU010000443.1 GCA_902826385.1 uncultured Acidobacteriota bacterium
TGTTTTCAACATAGCGCCGATGGCCAATGACCTGTGGAAAGAAACGCTTAGACACCTCGACGAGGGCAATTTTACCGCGCTCGAAGAGAGGCTCGGCGGCCCGAAAGGTTTCAATAAGCAAATAACCGACTGGCACAAGACGGGGAGATTCGCCGATCAGCCGGAGGCTTTGGCCGAAGCTTTCACCTGCGCGTGCATGCTTGGACGGGTGACGACGGCGGAGTACCTTCTCGACAGCAACGTCGATCCGCTCGCGGGCACAAAGACCGGTCTCAACGGATTTCATTATGCAGCGTCCAGCGGGAATCTCGCCGTTATCAAACTTTTGATCGAGCGCGGCGTTCCGCTGGAGATCGAAAATATGTACGGCGGCACGGTCCTCGGACAGGCACTCTGGTCGGCGGTTTTTGAGCATAAGGCCAGTCACGCAGATATTATTTCCGAATTGGTTGCGGCCGGGGCCGTGATCGAACCCGGCACTCTTGAATGGTGGGAACAGCAAGATGTTCCGTCCAAAGAAGCAAAGCTGCTGATCGCGGAAACGCTTAGAAACGCACAGGCACCATGACCGAAAGCGCGCCAAAAGGCGGATCCCGTTTTCGTGGATGCATTTTGAGTCACCTGTGTCGACCGCGATATCTTTTTTCAACACAGCGAAATATCCGCCATCGCTGCTGTTTTTGCTGATGACGTTAGGATCGCGCAGTAAGGTCTATTATGGCTAACACTTTCTACACCGCATCCGCTCTGCTCGTGCTTTCTGTTTTTACTCTGGTGGTCGGCCGGGGACATTGTATTGCCCAAACGCAAGCGAAATCAGCCCGGCCCGAGATTGTGTCGCGGAAGGATTGGAATGCGAACAAGCCGGCGGGCAAAGGCAAAAAGCATGAAATAAAACTCATTACCATCCATCACACGGCTACGCCGCAAAGGCCTTCCGTGCCGTTATCGACAAAGATGCGCAACCTGCAGGCTTTTTCTCAGCGTGAGGACAAGCTAGACACCGGTAAGGTCAAACCTGCGTGGTTCGACATTCCATACCACTACTACATTTCCGCTGACGGCCAAATCGCCGAAGGCCGCGAGCTGAAGTATGTAGGCGATACCAACACCGAATACGACCCAACCGGCCATGCATTGATCGTCCTTGAAGGTAGCTTCGATAAGGAGCAGCCTACGCCGGCTCAAATCGATGCTCTGAAAAAAATGGTTGCGTGGCTGGCAGGGAAGTACAAGGTCGCCGCAGAGAACATAAAAGGTCATAGCGACTACGCGACGACCGCCTGCCCGGGCGAAAATCTGAAGAAACTGCTGTCGGAATTGAGGGTTGAAAGATGAGCACGGCCAAAGAAATACCGATCAAACCCTTTACCTCGCAGAAAAAATGGCGTGAGTGGCTGGAGAAAAATCACGGCACGTCCAATGGAGTTTGGCTGAAGATATTTAAGAAAGATTCGGGTAAGAAAACAGTCACCTATGCCGAGGCGCTGGATGAAGCTTTGTGCTTTGGCTGGATCGATGGGCAGAAGAACAAGTACGACGATCTTTCATTCCTTCAAAAATTCACGCCGCGCAGGCCGAGAAGCATCTGGTCGAAGCGAAACCAGGAACACGTCGCGCGGCTAACTAAGGAAGCCCGTATGACCACGGCTGGGCTAAAAGAAATCGAAACGGCAAAGAAAGACGGCCGCTGGGAACGCGCCTACGACAGCGCGAAAAACATGGAAGTTCCGTCCGATTTTCTCAAGCAACTAAAGAAAAACAAAAAAGCGCACGATTTCTTTCAAACCCTAAACAAAACAAACAAATTCGCCATAGCCTTCCGCCTCCACACCGCCAAGAAACCGGAAACGCGCGAGCGGCGGATGAAGATTTTTCTTACAATGATGGAACGCGGCGAGAAGTTTCACTAGAGCCCCTCAACTTAAAGCTGAAAACTTCCGTATTCAACGTTACCAATCATTGAGTTTCTATTTCCTTCCATTTAAAGGAACTTTTCCTATTGAAGTCCAATTTCCTCATAAGTTCCACGAAGCGCGGTTCGGTGCGGAGTTCGTCCCAAATGTGGTCGGCTTTCAGGAAAACGATCTTCGTGTCCTGTTCCGAGAAGCTCTTCTCGAGCCAGAGAAGCGCATTCTCTCGGTCGCCAACTCCAATACACGCGATGGCGATGTGGTAAGGCGGAACGTACCGCTCGGCAGAGCGTTGTAAAAGAGAGTCGAGCAGCTTCCTCGCTTCTTCGCGTCGTCCGAGCCTGGCGAGAATAACGCTTTCATAGGCAGTCGACATCGATTGCGACGGATTGAGTTCGGTAGCCTTTCGGGCCGCGGCGATTGCTTCGTCGTATCTCTTAAGATCAGTGTAAGCAATAGCGGCAAAATTCCGCGGCAGCCACAATGTCGGATCGAGTTTCGTCGCCTCATTAAAACGCGCAATTCCCTCGTCCAGTTTCCCTGCCTGATGGTAAACAAGTCCTTGAATAGTAAGGAAGAAGGGAGTGGAAGAATCCAGCTTTCGCACCTTTTCGGCTTCAGCGATCGCCTCGTCGTGTCGGCCGAGGTTCGACAAAAGGTGGGCGTAATGATGATGGGCGAGAGCGGAATTCG
>CADEEU010000444.1 GCA_902826385.1 uncultured Acidobacteriota bacterium
CCATAATAATGGTCCTTCGCCCCGCTTGGTGAAACGGCAGCGTCCCTGTCGAGACCGCCATTCCAATCGAGGTTTTCCCCGAAAGCAGGGCCACAGTCGATTTGGCCAATTCTTTCGATGGGGTCGTAAGTACCTTAAATCCCCTTACCACTGCCGCGCTCATTCTGTTCGTAAGCCCCCTGATCGCAGACGCAAGCAAGCGAGAACCCGGAGCCCAAAAGTCGAGGGGAGACATGACCGATACAGCATGACCGTTGTTACTACTAAAACGATGCCCGTTTGCCCCGATCACTTCCCCATTCGGCAGAACCAGGATATCAATTCCTCCGTTATACCCCGAAAATGATTCCCATCCCTCGGGAGCAGGATGGAAACGTACAGTCGCGTTCGAGCCGGCCCACGCGGTGTTCTTGGTGACATGGGCTTCGGGCAAATAGTAGAGCTGAACCTCGTTTGCAAGGTACTCCGACGGTTCGCTGAAGTTGATCCCTTTGGGATGAATGAGTTGCTGCTGGTTCACATTCCTGTAATGGCCCGTCACCTCCATCATGGCGTTCACGATAGGATTGAACGTCCCGCCGGTGCACAGAACGCTGTTCGTGAGCTCCCAAGGTGTCGCCGCACTGGCGAAGTTCTGGCCGGTCAGCCCTCTTTTGGTTGTGATCACTAACGATTCGAAACTTCCGTCATCACGGGCCAGCATGGCGTTGTACTTCTTATCACGCGCGGCAGGGTCCCCGGGCGGTTTTGAGGGCCAATGCGGACCTTGGAAATCGTGGTACGCATAAACCGGATCCGACTCGATCTTTCTTTCTCGATCGGGAGGGCGGCCGCCTGGAGAGTTTTGATAACGGTAGTAGTCGTTCCAGATCGCGAGGGCCATTTTAAGTGATAGGAAACTTCGGTGGAACTGTATCTCGTATTCTGATGGCATGGTGATTCTCCTAAAAACGAAAGGCGCATGCTTGCGCGTTGCTTAACATCGTGGCAACCAAAGCAATCGCTTTGAGATGCGTAACGGTAGTACGTACTTCGCTGACAGCGTACTAGAATCGTCGCGCTGGATTTCTGAACGTTCGGTTAGATGTATTTTGCTCCCAAAGAGTATTAGAAAGCTCTTAGAAAGCTATTAGAAAGTTGTTAGAAGCGATACGTGGAGTTTGGTGAGCTACGTTTTAATCCCAAGAGAATAAAGGACTTGCGAAATGGTAGGCGTCTTCCGATCAACTCACAGGACCAACAGGCTTCTCGTTGCGCTAGTAAAGAAGTATGTCGCTAGTAGAAAAGGTGAGTTAATGAAAAAAACGGGGGCGGGCAAAATTTCGTGGAGGAGGAAGAGCTTTGATCGTGCCGATTGGGAGGCGTTGAATGCGAAATGACGCCCACCTTAAAAATCAAACGCGGCGTAATTGATGAAAAATATGAAGAAGCGATCGATGAGATCTGCGGCAGTTAGATCTGCGTTTTAATGTAGGCCTTTAAGTAAAACCGCATCGTGTTTCCAACTGCCCTGGATCACCGCGAAGTTTCGTCCATTTGGCGAAACCGCGAAGGACTTCGTTTCTCGAAGTGCTTCAGGACCCAGATCGATGAGTCGAAGTGGGTTCTTTTCGTTGAGCAGCTGCTGCCAGATAAAATAGTGCTGCGACGCATCATCCGGAGCAATGTAGAAAATACTGCGTCCGTCCGCTGACCATGCCGACTGTATAATGCCTGTTTTTTCGTTAGGAATGACGAAACTCTGTATCGTCTGCTTATTTGCGAGCAACACAATTTGAAGAATTGTCTTACCGTCTTCAGATTCGGAGAATGCAACCCGCGAGGCATCGGGGGAAAGATTGAAGTAATGATTATAGCTCTTCTCCCAAACCAATTCTTCCTCACCTCCGTCGGTCGAGATTCGCATAAGCTTCCGGTCCCGTGCCGAAATGTAGTAAAGCCACTCACCATCCGGCGAAACCAACAGAGGAGATCCGCCATATTTAAATGTGAGCTGCTGCTGACCCGTGCCATCCGCATTCATGCGCCAAACCTGAGCTTCACCCCCGCGGTTCGAATCGAAATAGATAAAGTTCTTGTCTGGTGAAACGATACCATTCAGGTCGACTGCCGGATCGCTTGTTAATTGCCGTTGCCCGGTGCCGTCGACGTTAACGGTCGAAATTTCGTGATTGCCTGTCATCGCAGATGAAAAAAGGACCGTTCCGTCGGATGCGAAGGATACCGTTGACGCCTCCGCCAAAATCTGCGGCCGGGACGGACCGGTTTCTCCACCGTAAATATTTAGCTGGAAGTCGGGTTCGTGCTTAGTGCAAACCATGGCACTCGCGTCGAGGTTTAAGCTTAAGGTTACATAGCTTTCTGCATCGTTCGTAAGGACCGTCGCTTGACCGGTCTCGGCGGACACCTTCCAAATCCGAAAGTTGTTGTCCGGATATTTTTTCGAAGTCAACAACAGCCCGCGTCCGTCGGGCAGCCAGGCTATGCGCCTTATGTCGAAAAACTTCTCCTTTGTGATTTCTCGCTCCGTTCCGGTTTCGATGTCCACCTCGGCCAAGCTAAATTCGTTTGCCCAGTTGCGGGATTGACCCACGGC
>CADEEU010000445.1 GCA_902826385.1 uncultured Acidobacteriota bacterium
CCTCGGTCCTTCCGATGAGGACGAGCACGGTTACAGACACCACACTGATTCAGGCATCGTGCAAGTATCTGAACAACGAAACCGGCCTCGTTATCGATGGTGACTGGGGGCCTGCAACCGAAAGCGCATATGGACGGCTCCTCACCAAGCTTCGAATGCAGTGCAAGAGCCCGAAGACCAACACGGCGGATGCATTGCTTTTGCTTCATCTGATCGCAAGAACCGGATTTCCCGGTTTTGCAGCCGGTCAGTATGTCGGCCCTTGTTAGTTGGAATTATGTACAGGCGAAGCCGTGAAACCTGAAAAAATGGTTCGCGGCTTCGACGATGTATCCGGTTAATTCGACCATCCTGGACTCCTGTGGAGCTTTCGATTTTTTCGAAGTATAATACTGCTTAGCTTCGGATTTCACGCTTTTTACAAGGCATTCACCCGAACAAAAATACAGCTTCGTATGAACATCAGCTACAACTGGTTAAAGGATCTTATTGCCATCGACATCCCGGCTGCAGAGCTGGCCGAAAAACTGACCGGTGTCGGTCTGGCGGTGGAAGGAATTCATCCGCATGGTGACGATAAGGTTTTAGACATCGATCTAACGTCAAACCGCCCGGATTGCCTTTCGCACCTTGGCGTCGCACGGGAAATTGGGGCAATTACTGGAAAGGCCCTCTATCGAGCAGATTCGGACAACGGTGAGATATCCGATGCCGACGTTTCCGCCGATGAGGTTCCATTTCCCGCTCTGCTAGCGTTTGATGTCGTCAAGATAGAAGAGCCGGACCTGTGCAATCGTTTTACAGCCCGA
Organism: uncultured Acidobacteriota bacterium; assembly: GCA_902826385.1. Taxonomy (GTDB): domain Bacteria; phylum Acidobacteriota; class Blastocatellia; order Pyrinomonadales; family Pyrinomonadaceae; genus OLB17. Next base: position 810 of record CADEEU010000445.1, read on the forward strand.
ATAATTAGAAACGTGAAGATAGGAGCTTCGCCGCAGTGGCTTATCGATCGTCTGGAAGCGATCGGGGAGCGTTCGATCAACAACGTCGCCGATGTAACCAACTACGTCATGCACGAGCTTGGCCAGCCGATGCACGCCTTTGACCTGGATAAACTGGCCGAGAAACGAATTGTCGTCCGGCGGGCCAAAGCAGGAGAATCGATCAAAACCCTGGACGAAGCCGAACGAAAATTAGACGATACGATGCTGATGATCTGCGACGCCGAAAAGCCGATCGCCGTGGGCGGAGTTATGGGCGGGTTTGTTTCGAGCATTACCGAAACCACTGTAAACGTTTTGCTGGAGGTCGCCTGCTTCAAACGCGAAAACATAAGGCAGATGTCTCGAAAACTCAGTCTGACGACCGAGGCAAGCTATCATTTTGAACGCGGCGTCGATATAGAAAATGTTAAACCGGCGTCCGATAGAGCGGCAAATCTGATTGCGGAGATTGCTGACGGACAGTTGGATGAGTTCATCGATGTTTATCCCAAACACGCGGTGCCTGTAATCATTGAGTCGCAGGACCTTTCGGCAGCGGTGCGGCGGCTGACGGGCCTGAATGTTTCGAACGCCGAATGCCGACGGATACTGGATGCGCTGGGCGTTTCTTCAACAGAACATGAAGGAAAGGCAGTATTTACGGCTCCGTCCTGGCGCCACGACCTCGCCATCGAAGAGGACCTGGTCGAAGAAGTTGCACGGCATTCCGGATACGAGAATATTGCCGACGAACTGCCGCCGGCATATGGTGCGGGCGAATATCAGGCGTCCGAAGCGCGCAAGAAACTGCTTCGCCAGAAATTGACCGATATTGGCTTCGACGAGGCAATTTCCTACAGTTTTATCGACACTAAGTTCGATGATAAATACGGGGTCATCCCGGGTCTCGTGGACGATAACGCGAACGACAAACTTGTAACGCTCCGTGATTCCGTAATTGAAGGGGCGGTTAGAATGCGGCCGACCCTGCTTCCGGGTTTGCTGGATTCGGTTCGATTTAACCTCAACCAGCAACGCCGCGATCTGAAATTGTTCGAGGTCGGAAAGGTTTTTTCGGCCGGAACAGGGGAAAATACGCTTCCCGTCGAACGAGAGCTTTTTGCGATGGCGATTACCGGCGGCGAAATGGTACATAAACACCTCGAACCGGTCCGTCAGCTGGATTTTTATGATGCTAAGGGCTCGGTCGAGGCCGCGCTCGAAGCAGTCGGATTTCCGTCCGTCGAATTCCGTGCGGAAGACTCGGTGCATCTGCGTCCGGGCCAGTCTGCCGCGATCTTGATTGACGGCGGCAAGATCGGCTCGATCGGACGTGTGGCCGAGACAATATCGTCCGAATATAAGTTCCGAAATCCTGTATTTGTTGCTGAAATCGACCTGGACGCGGTTCTTTCTCGAAACACTGCCCAAGCCGTCTATCATCCGCTTCCAAAATATCCGTCGGTTGTGCGAGACGTGTCATTTTTGGTTGACCGCGAAACTACGTTCGACGACATTCGCTCGGTCGTTATCGGTCACGATGCCGAGCTTTGTCGAAACGTCGGTTTTGTAGACATCTTCGAAGGAAAAGGCGTTGATGACGAGAAACGGTCGTTGACGGTAAGATTGGAATACAGGAGCGACGATCGAACTCTTATCGAAGATGAAGTCTCATCCGTTCACGACGAAATTCTAAAAACCTTAAGTAGCACATTAGGAATTAGTCCGCGAACGTGATTTCCTGATATTTTACTTG
>CADEEU010000446.1 GCA_902826385.1 uncultured Acidobacteriota bacterium
CAGCGCTTTCTGGGTCGAATATAAACCTGCGCAGATTCAGCGCAGAGAACGCTGAGGTTTCGCAGAGGATACCAAGCTTAGGTAGAATCGCGCGGAGACTAGCGTCCCGCGGGCAATCACAAAAAACGCAGGATTTGCTGAATGTCCTGCCCAATCCCAGCACATCGCGGCCGATCGCATGATATGAATCGTTGCCGCGATGTTCGCTTTTTCCCTGCCATCCGCCTTTTTCTCGCAGTGCGGCAAACCTGACAATATCGCGGCCGTAGCGGAAATTTACTTCGTCGATAAGTTTGCTCAAGGTATGCCGACGTTCGAAGTCCCGCTGTTCGAACAGCCGATGCGGGACCTGATCGGGCGCGACAAGGTCCGAGAGAATCACACCTGCTTTTCGGTATTGAAAACCCTGCCGATAAATCTTGTCCAGAGACAGCGCAACCCACTTGTAGATCTCGCTCGTGACGTCCGAGTGATAGACCGATTTATAAGAATACGCATTAAAGTACTTTTCCGGCACAGGCCGAAAACGGTCCGTCTGCAAAAATACGGAAACGGTTTTTGTGGCCAACCCGTTCCAGCGCATTTTTTCCAGAACGCGGGTCGTAAAGTAAAAAACGGCATCCTGTATCTCGTTAAAATCGCTCACGGCCTTTCCGAACGTTCGCGTGTGCGCGATGGATTTGTTCGTACGCTCCGAAACCTCCATCGAAAGACACGGGATGCCGTTTAGCTCCAGCACTGTACGCGAGCCGAATTGGTTGAGGTGCTTTCGTATTCGGTCGGGTTCGGAGAGCTTTAGTTCGTACGCGGTCTTGATGCCGACGTCGTTGAGCTTTATCGCCGAACGCGGCCCGATCCCCCAGATATTTCCGACGGCAGTTTTCTTAAGAGCGAGATCGATGTGCGGCGAATTATAAAGATCAAGCACACCGTCGGCCTTTGCCGATTTCTTGGCGATGTTGTTTGCAAGCTTTGCCAGCGTCTTCGTCGTTGCGATGCCTACGGAAACCGGTATCTTCGTTTTCTCGAAGATCGTGTCTTTGATATGCCGTCCAAGAAATGAAAGCTTGTCGGGAACGCCCGCGTCGATGAACGCTTCGTCGATGGAATAAAGCTCAAGTTTGTTCGCCCCGATATCGTCGTTAAGCACGTCGATCACACGGTGCGAGAATTCGTAGTAAAGCCCGTGATTGGCCGAGATTATCGCTGTGTTGTGCCGCTCCAGCAGGTCGCGATACTGAAACAGCGGCGCCGTCATCGGCACACCGAGAGCCTTCACCTCGTTGCTACGCGAAATTATGATGCCGTCGTTGTGAGACAAAACCACCACAGGTCGCTTATACAATTCGGGATTAACAACCCGCTCGCATGATGCGTAGAAGTTGTTGCAATCAACGAGAGCTATCGCATTATTTTTGCGAAGATCAGCCATAAGATCGAACCTTCATCTCCGAGTCCTCTGCGAAAATCTCAGCGAACTCTGCGTTGAATAAATGGTTTCGGCCGACTCAACGCAGAGTTCGCTGAGGTCTCGCGGAGGGACGCGGAGAAAACTTATCTGAAATTGTGCGATACAACTTCCGTCGTTACCTCCTTCAATGCGGAAAAGTGCATGGCCTTCAGCATTCCGCGTTCTTCGAAGATTCCTTTTATAATGAGGAAATCGTTTTGGTTGATCACCGCGCGGTACTTCTCGAACACATCGGGCATCACGACGAAGTTCGAAAATCCGGTTTCATCCTCCATCGTGATAAAAACCACCTTGTTCGCCGTCATCGGCCGCTGGCGAATTATCACGGCACCGGCGGCGGAGACGATCTGTCCCTTTTTTAAATCTAAAGTTTGCTGCGCGGACAGGATGCCGCGTCTGTTCATCTCTTCGCGGAAGAAAGCCATCGGGTGTTTGCCGATAGAAATGCCGGTCTTGCGAAGATCCGCATCGACAAGCTGAAGGCCTTCCATTCGGGTGAGAAATGATGTGTCAGTAGCCCGCACGTTAGTAAGGGCTCCCGCAGCACTGACACTCGGGCTGCCGCCGACATCGAACAAACTTCCTTTTGGCTGGATGGCCAATTCCGATTGCCACAACGCCTCGCGACGATGGACCGTGTTGTCGAAATTCAAAGCTCCGGCAAGACTCAATGCTCGGATCTCGCGTTTGTTTATTGCCGGCACGCGATCTATTAGGTCGGCTATGCTGGCGTATGGGCCGTTTTTCTCGCGTTCGGCAATGATCGCTTCGCCGACTTCCCGGCGCAACCCTCGGACGTATTTCAATCCTACCCGCACTTGTTTTTCGCGTTCGATAAGATCCCGGTCGCTACCACTCCCGGTTCTGACAAGAGGCCGGTCGCCATCACACTCAGTTTTGACTTCTGCTTCCTCGACTGTGAAAACGTATTGAGATTTGTTCAGATCGAGGGATCTAAAGCGCAGTCCATGCCGCTGTGCATCTTTGACCAGCGTCGCGGCCGAATAAAATCCAAGCGGGTAATTATTGAACATCGCCGTCATAAACGCCGCACGGTAATGGACCATAAAATAGGCCGAAGCATATGCG
>CADEEU010000447.1 GCA_902826385.1 uncultured Acidobacteriota bacterium
CAAGCTCCGTTGCTCGACCTTTGAATCGATCGTTTCGAGGTTACAATTGCTGTCGAAATATGCCATGGAATCGATCAATCCCGAGAGAGCAGATCAGTAATCATACCACACTCCGGATTTTTTGTATCAATCAATGAATCGGAGCAGTTGAAAGCGCAAAATGAAAGGACTCGTAAATTGTAATATAAGTATGTTTGTCTTTACAACAAAGTAAGCTTATTCTGTGGGTTGGCCCCATGAAACGAATCTATCTGCAAAAAGCCAAGCACCAGGTCGCCCGTTCAAAGACGATTCGGGGAATTAACAGGCAGATCGTTCTTAACTATGTTCGCGACAGGTCTCCGATCTCAAGGGCGGAAATTGCCCGGGAGACAAACCTCCAACGCTCGACTGTTTCAGCCATCGTCGATGAGCTGCAGGGCGACGGCCTTATCGAAGAAATCGGCGCGGGCGATTCGACCGGTGGAAGAAAGCCGACACTGCTCAAGCTCAAGTCCGGTACTCCATTCGCACTCGGAATCGACGTCACCCCGCGAAACATCACAGTTGCCATATGCGATCTCTCAGGCGGTGTACTTGCAAAATCAGTTCTGCCGATTTCACCGGACGTCGTTTTTATCACCGAGCAGATCTTGTTGGAGATCGATAAAATACTCGCTAAATTCCCGGCAATTCCCGCCGACCTTGGGGTAGGAATTAGTGTTCCCGGGATTGCTGATCCGAATCAGGGTGAAGCTCTGGTTATTCCCTATTTTCGTTGGACTAACTGGGATATCTCAGCCAGGATCGGAACGAAATTCGGCTTCCCCGTAATCATCGATAACGACGCAAACGCCATTGCGCTTGCCGAACTTTGGTTTGGTAAAGAAAAGATCAGAAAATTCAGTAATTTTATAAGTGTTTTGATCGGAGAAGGCGTGGGTACGGGGATCGTTTTCGAGGGCCAGATCTATCGTGGCGAACGCGGAGCGGCGGGCGAATTCGGCCATATGACGATAGGGAGCAACAGCCCCGTTCAGTGTTCGTGCGGGAGTTACGATTGTTGGGAAGCTCATGCCTCTGAAAAGGCAATTATCGCTCGCTACAACAAGCATCACAACTCAATGTCGAACAATGCTTCGCAGGTCGACATTATTCAACTAGTAGGCTTGGCTAACATCGGTGAGGAGCAGGCGTTGGCTGCGTTGAAGGAAACCGCGAAGTACATCGGCCTGGGAATTGCGAACCTTGTTGTCGGCTTTAGTCCTCAATGCATCGTGATAAGCGGTGCGATAACAAAGGCCTGGGATCTGATAGCGGAAGAGGTCCAGATTTTTGCCGACAGGAGCATTCGGCACGAGCTGCCAAAAGCCGTATTGATTCCGTCATCCCTTGGAGATAATCCCACCCTGATGGGAGCCCTTAGTTTGGTTCTTGCCCGTAAGTTTGCCTCGGCAACTTGAAAAAACCTAACTTTGAGCTTGACTTTTAATCCGTAATTGGTCTATAACTTTGTTCGGACACGCAACAAACACTATTTTCTTCGGCTTTTTGCCATCTTTAAAAACACAAAGGACTTCCGGGCTCAGAATTTTTCATCGGCCGACTAGCCGTAGGAGCTTTTTGAGATACGAAGATCTTGAAAACTAACTAATCTCTAAGCTAGGAGGTTCAGATGACCAAGCTCAAAATATCGGCAGTCCTATCAGGGATCCTATTTGTAATTTGCCTTTCGGCTCTCGACACTTCTGCCCAGGCCGTTTACGGAAGTATTTCCGGTACCGCCACCGACAACGCAGGAGCAGCCATTCCGGATGCGGCAGTTACCATCACCAGCATCGAAAGAAAGACCGTCGATACGGTCACGACAAACTCTGACGGTTTTTACGTGAAGGAGCGCCTCTTGCCAGGCCGCTACGAGGTAAAAATCGAGAAGCAAGGGTTCAAATCCGGCCTTTCCAATAGCGTCACAGTCAGCGTCGATACCCAAACGAAAGTTGATGTTTCGTTGGAAGCCGGGCAGATTTCCGAGGTCGTGGAAATTACAAGTGAGGGGCAAATGTTAAAGACGGACCGAGCTGACGTTGCTACGACTTTCGAGAGCCGACAAATTACCGACTTACCCATCCTTGACCGCAACTTCACAAAGCTGGTTTTACTTACGCCCGGTGCGGTGCAACAACAGTGGGGACATGCGGCTAGCGAAAATCCGCAAGGGTCGACTCAAACGAGCGTCAATGGACAAACTTTCGCTGGAACGGGTTACCAGTTAGACGGCACCGATAATCGGGATCCGATTCTCGGTATCATTGTTATCAATCCGAACTTCGACTCCATCGGCGAAACCAAGATCACATCACAGAATTACGACGCTGAGTTTGGCCAGGCCATTGCGGGCGTTGTCTCGGTGCAAACTAAGTCCGGGACGAACGATTTGCACGGCAGCCTCTTCTTGTATAGACGGTCCGACGCTCTTCAAGCCCGGAACCCGTTCTCGCAATCCAGGGTTGATTCGATAACCGGGAAAGCGGTACCGGCGACTCTCCGTGGTCAGTT
>CADEEU010000448.1 GCA_902826385.1 uncultured Acidobacteriota bacterium
CACCAAACGAGGTCTTCTATAACCGTTTTGTTGCACTTATTACTTGAATCTAGGGGTCGCGAATGGCTTTCGTGGCGGCGATTTTTTAGTATTGATCCAGATGATCGATATCAGTTCCTATGACCATATCCGCGGCGGCGGGAGCGGGTTTATCGAAATGCCGCGCGGGCTGATCGCCGTTTGGGGAAAAGAGTCCGTGCCGTTCCTCGACGGGATGATCACGAACGATATGAAAACGCTCGAGGACGGGCAGCAGATGCTTGCTGCGTTCCCGAATGCTCAAGGAAGATCGTTGGCCGTCGTCCGTATCCTGCGGCAGGGCGAACGTTTTCTGGTCGAGACCGAAGAGGCGACTCGGGAAAAGGTGTTCAATAACTTGGTCCGGTTTACGTATGCGGGCGATTTTTTTGTCGAGGACCTGTCGGGGCAGTTCGAATATTTTGAAGTTTTTGAAGAACTTCTCGCAAAGCCGCAAAGCCGCAAAGTGTTTGGCTTGGTTGGCGGCCACGTGTTTTCTGGCAGTTCGACAGTTGGGTATTTCGTTCGGGCTGATGATGCGGAAGAGTTCAGGTCGAATCTTATCGGCGCCGAAGCGATAAAGATCGAGAACGATCTCTACGAAACGCTCCGCATCGAATCCGGCATCCCAAAATACGGCGTCGATATGGACGAGACAACCATAGTTCCCGAACTCGGTCTCGCCGGCCTTATCTCCTACAACAAAGGCTGCTACATAGGCCAGGAAATAATAGCCCGCATCCACTTCCGGGGACACGTGGCGAAACAGCTAACGGGACTCATGTCAGAACCGGGAGCAGTAGCGACTGGGTTCCTGGCGGGTGGGGAATTGACAACTCTCGAAGGCAAGAACGCCGGTCGTATTACTTCGGTTATTTATTCGCCGAAACTGGACAAAACGGTTGCCCTTGCTTACGTCCGATATGAGTTTTTAACGGAAGGAACGGATTTGAAAGCAGGTAAACTCGCGGTTTCTGTGAAGAATCTTCCTTTTGTTTATGTGTTAAGTTGAAAAAGTGTCTCATGCGAACAGCCGTAACGGGGACAAGAGGGTGATGACGTTCTGCCGAAATTCAAGCTCGACTTTGGAGAGATCTTCTAAACTTACTCGCACGAAATTTTATGATTGACTTGCTCTTGTCGGCGAGCCTTTTGATTTTTCCGGTCGGATGATTTGAAGTGAACCTAGCTCAAAATAAATATGGAAGAACTCGACATCGATCTGCCGAATGCCAAGCTGGCTTACACGATAATTCAATCTTTGTTGCAAGGGCACGAGGCGTTGAGCGATCTGCTTGTGGTAATGGCGCATGCGTTGGATGAAGACGTGACCAAGGCCCTGACGGCTACGAACGAGTGGCAGAACTATCTCGAGTCGAAGCGGAACCTTGAGAATACGAAGGTGCAGATCGAGAAATTTACGCAAGTTTTGAATGATCTTGATTGTAAAAATGGAAACTAAAAAGCTAAATCTAGGTATTTCATGGCGGAAATTTTTTCTCCTCGCGGTGGTGATGCTCATATTGCCTCAGCTATTTGTTTTCTATGTGAGATCGGACAGAAGGGACACTTTTTACCGTTATGTTGACGAGAACCGGAACGAATGTCTGGAGCGCAGTGAAAAAGATCAGTTTCCCCGTCAGATTTGTATCGAATCAGTCAGGCAAGCGAGAGAAGCCTTCGCCGCTACCACGGATGATTCGTATCCAGAATTGTCCCTACTGCTGTCAATAAATTTCAGTATCGCAATCGCGGTGTTAAGCCTGAGCCGAAAGATCGAACGACTATCGAAGGGCAATCATGTTTGACCTGATTATAATCGGAGCAGGACCGGCGGGGATTGCGGCGGCTTATGAGGCTAAGAAGGCTGGGCTGGTTTATGTTGTGGTCGAAAAGGGTTTGATCGGGAATACGGTTTATAACTATCCGGTCGGACTGACGGTGTTTTCTACGACGAATGAGTTGGAGTTTAATGATGGCGATCTTAAACCGGCGAAGGAAAAGCCGACGCGGGAGGAGTTGCTTTCCTATTATGTTCGGTTTGTTTTGGATAATGAGTTGAATGTGCGGACGGAGGAGACGGTGGTTGCAGTTAATCGTTTCTTGGGCGAATTCACCAACCCGTCTTCCGACCACCCCACCGACGAAGCGTCGGCACCCCTCCTCAAACCAGGAGGGGAGGAGGGGCACGGGTCTGTAGATCAAAATGAGAGTTTCAGAGTCGTCACGGACAAGGGTGAGTACGTTGCTCGAAGCGTTCTGTTTGCCATCGGGGCGATGGACTATCCGCGGAAGCTGAACGTTCCGGGCGAAGAACTGCCGAAGGTTCGAGATCATTTTCATGAGACTTATCCGTGGGTCAAAAAGAATGCTCTGATCGTCGGCGGCGGGAATTCGGCGGGTGAGGCGGCTTTATTTTTGGCACAGGAAGGGGCCGAGACGACGCTGGCTATCTTTCGCTCGGATTGGGAGAACAACGACCCGAAGCAGGGCTGTATCAAATATTGGGTGAAGC
>CADEEU010000449.1 GCA_902826385.1 uncultured Acidobacteriota bacterium
TTCCGGCCGGAGCCTTTGTCGTTAAATTCAACCGGCCCGCTCTAAAAACTCTTCAGAAAATTCACTGCGGTATTCATAAGCCGCTCACGTTTTTCAGTATCCATTTTTGCAAGCAACTTCGGCATCATCGAAAGACGAAGATTAGCAAGAAAGAACTTCTCGTGTTTGGCGATGAAGCGCCAGTAGAGGGCGTCCCAGATTTCGCACCATTCGCCGGCAGGGAAGTCGGACATTTTGCGGATGTAGTTTGAGCCGGAGATGTACGGTTTTGTGGTGATGATGCCGCCGTCGGATTGGAGGCTCATACCATAAACATTTGGGACCATCACCCAGTCGTAGGCGTCGATGTACATCTCCATGAACCAGCGATAAGCGTCGTCGGGGTCGATCTCGGTGAGCACCATAAAATTGCCCATGATCATCAGGCGTTCAATGTGGTGTGAGTAGGCGTTTCTGAGGACTTTGCGGATGACATTGTCAACCGGTTCTATTCCGGTCGTCGCGGTCCAAAAGCTTCTGGGCAGCTTACGTTTGTGCTTCCAGAAATTGGTGATTCTTTGATTGCGGCCTAGAGCGACATAAACTCCGCGCATATATTCACGCCAGCCGACTATCTGCCGGACGAAGCCTTCGAGCGAGTTGATCGGCGTGTTGTACTTTTTCGCGTGGGCGAGCGTTTTGTCGATCACTTGTTGCGGCGTGAGAAGTCCGATGTTCAACATCGGCGTAAGCAAGCTGTGAAAGATGAAGGCTTCATCTTTCGAGACTGCGTCTTCGTAGTCGCCGAAAAGTTCGAGCCGCTCTTTTAGAAAATTGTCCAGCCAGCTTTCGGCCTGATCAAATGTGACGGGATAGGCAAAATCGCCGGCCTCGCCGTAATTCTTACTAAAATTTTCGTCGACGTATTCGACCGCCTCTTCTACGAACTTGTTCTTACGCGGCCGCAAGATTGCGGGGATCTCGATATTCTTTGGCAGCTTTTTGCGATTCTCGGTGTCGAAACTAAATTTACCGCCGACAGGCTTGCCGTCGCTAGTCATTAATATCTTTCGCCGCTCGCGTTCTCGTTGGTAGAAGCGGGCCATCGAGAACGATGCGCGGCCGACAAAGTAATCTTCGATTTCTTTAGCGGAATTGACAAACATCTGGGAATCGACGCGAGTGCCGGCAATACCGATCTGTTTGAGTGATTTTGTCAGCCGCCGGTCGAGCCAATCGTCGATCGGGTCGGTGTAAATAATGTCAGTAACTTTGTCGGCTTTCAGAATCTCGCCAATCGCTTTTGTTTCTCCGATCTCGCTCGCATCGATATATCTAACCTCGATCTTTCGCTTTTTAAGTTCGCTTTCGTAAAACTTCATCGACGCGCGGTGAAGGACCAGCTTTTGCTTGTGAAAGTTGAATTGAGTGAAAAGCAACGGCTCTTCGATAAGGTATGCAGCGTTGGCTCTAAGCACGGTCGGATTGTTCGCGAAAAGCTGATGTGGATAGAAAAGGGCCGCGGTCTTTTTCATATTCATTAACTATCAACCCTCAACTGGTCAACTATCAACTAACTCCCGTCAAAATTTTTTTAATTGTGCCAGTTGATAGTTTTTCAGTTGATAGTTGATAGTTTCGGTGTGTGGTAGTTTTGAAAATATGCCTGCCATTGAGGTGATCATCAATTCCGGTTCCGGGAGCGTGCTGGCTGGCGAGACGGAACGCAGCCTGCGCGAGCGGTTTATCGCGCATGGCATTAAAGCGAACGTGCATCTGGCCGAAACCGGCGGCGAGATAGTGAGGCTCGCCGCCGAAGTGGCCAACGGCGAGTCTGAAATCATTGTCGCAGGCGGCGGTGACGGGACGATAAGCTCTGTCGCAAACGAGGTTTTTCGTGCGGGGAAAATCCTTGGAGTGCTGCCGCTCGGGACACTGAATAATTTTTCTAAGGATCTGGGGATTCCGCAGTCTCTTGAAGGTGCGATCAAAGTGATTGCAAAGCAGCATGTTGAAAGAATCGACCTGGCCGAAGTTAACGGGCGCCTTTTTATAAACAATTCCAGCATCGGACTTTATCCGCGGATGGTGCGAGACCGGGTGGAGCAGCAACGGCTCGGTTACGGAAAATGGCGTGCGGCTTTTTGGGCATGGCTGCGGATATTTCGTCTGTCGCCTTTTTTGAAAGTTTGCATCAAACTGGATGGAAAGGAGTTTTTGCGAAAGACGCCGTTCGTATTTGTCGGAAATAACGAGTACGAAATGGACCTATACAACATTGGACGCAGGCCGAAACTGAACGACGGTAAGTTAAGCATTTACTTTCTACATCGCGAAGGCCGATGGGGCGTAACGGTGTTGGTCTTTCGTACGATCTTTAGGCGGCTAAAGCAATGGCGTGATTTTGAAGCCGTCAGCACGCAGGAAATTTCGATTTCGACCCGAAAGAAGCGGTTGTTGGTTGCGTTCGACGGAGAGGTTGCAACAATGCAAACGCCGCTGCGTTATCGGATCTTGCCAAAGGTGCTGAAGTTCTTAGTTCCGCAGCCGC
>CADEEU010000450.1 GCA_902826385.1 uncultured Acidobacteriota bacterium
AAGAAGAATTTCAAGCAAAGTCGCAACGAACTCAAAGGCAGAAGAAAAGTCGTTTCTGACGAGCAACACAAATTGAAAAAGTGCCAGCCCAAACGAACTCACTTGTCTCGACAGGCTGATTGAGTGTTAGAGTAGAAACTCTGAACTCGAATGAAACTCAGCCTATATCTGGAAACATCTGTTATTGGAGCCTATCTCGACAACGGCGACCCGTTTCGCCGCGACTTGACCATCCGCTGGTTCGAGCACGAACTTTCCGAGTACAAAACTTATACGTCGATCCTGGTTCAGCGTGAGCTTGAACGCATAGAAGAGCCGCACCGCACCGGGTATCTAAAGATCATAAAAGACCTCGATCGGCTTGAATTGGCCGAGGAGGTCGCCATTCTTGCCGAAGGTTATATTTCACGCGGCATCTTTCATCGCAAATTTATTGCCGACGCCGTTCATGTGGCGTTGGCGTCATTTCATAAGGTAGACTATCTGGTGACCTGGAATTTCGGCCATCTGGCAAACGTTCGGAAGCAGGCACGCGTGCGATTGTTCAACGCGGCCGCCGGGTTCTTTTCACCGGCGATAGTCACGCCTGAGTTCCTTGTTCACAGCTAAACCGCCTTGACTAAGCCCATCCTTGCCGTACAACATCTATACGACTGAGACTTTATGTACCGCAGACCGAAATTTCTGGAGGTGTTGATTCGCATTCGCGAAGAAATGGCGCGCGACGCGGATTATGACACCGACCTGTTTGCCGAGATGGTGCGGTCCGGGCGTTCGAAGTCGAAAACGTCCGTTCATTCGCTGGCGGACCAGGAAAGCGACGCATCCGTGCGAAAGTCCGGATTGAAAAGCAAAGGCAGCCGGTCGTGACCTCTCGCAAGTTTGCTTGAGAATATTCGCCGTAGCTGATTTAATACCTTTTCGGCCTGTCCGAAATATCACCCGCTTAAAGAATGTTTCGTTACCTGATCTCGATAGCCCTCATCGGAGCCATAGTCGCTGCGTCGGGATACTATTTTTTCCGGGACTATTGGGAACACAGGTACGATGAGCTGATCGAACGTCACGCCCGCGTTTTCAGCATCGATGAAAAACTGGTGTGGAGCATAATTTACGAAGAGACATGGTTTCGGGCGTGGAAAATTGGCGCGGATGACGAAGTCGGGCTGATGCAGGTGACGCCGCTTGTGGCCCGGGAATGGGCTAAAGAAACCGGCCTACGTGAGTTCGAACGTCAGGCATCTGATAACGTCATCGATTTTCTGGGCGAGCCCGAGCGAAACATTCAGGTCGGATGCTGGTATTTTGAGAAACTCCGTGAACGATACCGCGGCCGCCCAGCCGAAACCGCCATGACCCTCGCCGCCTACAACGCCGGCCCCAGCCGCGTTGAAGAATGGGTCAAAGATACGGACACCCAATCGCTGTCGGAATCGGATTTCATATCGCGCATCGGCATTGCCTCTACCAACGCTTATGTCAGCTCGATCCTTGAGCGCTATCGCGAAGCCGCCGCGCGGAGATAGCACTCTAGCCCGAATGAAAATACTCGCCGCCGAACATGTCCTGCCGATCTCGTCCGATCCGATTATCAACGGCGCGGTCGCGGTCGATGGCAGCGAGATCGTTGCGGTTGGTTCGGCGACGAACATGATCACCCAATTTCCCGGCGCAGAGGTTGAAGATTTTGGCAAGGCGGCGATCCTGCCGGGATTCGTTAATTGTCACTCGCATCTTGAACTCACCGCGATGCGCGGTGCGTTGGACGCTGTCGAGCACGATTTTGGTTCGTGGCTGTTGAAGATAAACGATTTGCGCGCGGCGATGAGCGACGCGGACATCGAGGCCGCGGCTGTCGCCGGTGCGATGGAAGGAGCGGCTGCGGGCGTGACCTGTTTTGGCGACATCGGGCGATATGGACTGGCGGGCGTGAAGGCGTTAAAGCAGGTTGGCTTGCGCGGCATCGTCTACCAGGAAACGGATTTTTCTCCGGATAACCGGACAGCGGATGAAGATTTTGCCTTGCTGGGAGCAAAATACGAAGAGCTGCGTAAGCAAGAAACCGAACTCGTCGGCGTCGGTCTTTCGCCTCACTCGCCTTACACGGTCGGCTCGCGGTTATTTGAGATGATCGCGCAGTACGCGATTCTAAACCGTGTGCCGCTGACCATTCACGCAGCCGAATCGGATGACGAAATTGCCCTGCTTACTCGCGGCGAAGGTTTGTTCAACGAATTCTACGAACGGTTCGGCCTGGAATGGAACTCGCCGCACTGCACGCCGATCGAATACCTCGAGCGTCTTGGAGTCCTGTCCACGCGGCCGCTGCTGGCCCATTGCGTAAAAGTTACCGACGGCGACATCGCCCGCATCGCCGCTAACCGGGCGTCGATAGCCCACTGCCCGAAATCGAACGCCAAGTTCGGTCACGGCTATGCACCGCTGGAAAAATTTCTCGACGCCGGGATAGCGGTCGGTTTAGGAAGCGATTCGGTCGCAAGC
>CADEEU010000451.1 GCA_902826385.1 uncultured Acidobacteriota bacterium
TCCCTCCACCCCCCCTCACTCAACCGTTTACCACTCCGCGCCATACCTTAATCCAACCCGGTCAATAGTAGAACGTCTTTTTTGTTTAGATCTGTGTGGTTTTGCAGTGCACCGACAATGCCTTCAAAAATACTGCCGCGTTCGATATTCCATGCAACGGCTTTCAAGTCAGAACCGGGAGCGGTAGGGAATGGGGTCTTAATGCCATCGGAAAGGAATCCCGTCGCTACCGCTCCCGGTTCCGAAACGACGACCGCGTTCAATATCCGTTCCGCATCTTTGCGGATTTCCTCTACGATCGGCGACGCGGCCATCTCCGCCGTCGATTCGAATTTCAGCAGTTCAGGAAAATATCGATTCAGATCGTGATCGAGAACTTCCGGCCCGCCCGTTCCCGTGGCGGCCGGGTTGTTGAATAGTGTTTCCAGCGAAGACATAAGGAAATAGAAAGGATACGGAAATGCTCTGCGATATGTCTATTTGGGAGTGCCGGAAACATGAATGCCAAAGATCGTTATCTGTATCGATCTATGGTACCTTAGCTTTAGAGGTAAATCTATGAATGTTTCGTTAACGCCTGAGCTTGAACAAATCGTGAATTTCAAGGTTAAAAGCGGCTTCTACAACTCGGCGAGCGAGGTTGTCCGGGAAGGGTTGCGGCTGTTGGACGAGCGCGACAAAATGCGCGAGCTGAAACTAGAAGGACTGAGAAAAGAAATACAAAAAGGAATGGACGACCTTGAGGCCGGACGTTCAATGGACGGCGGCGAAGTCATGGCCGATTTCAAGAGCCGTCTGGTGAAGCTGAAAAAGAAGAATGGCTAAATACATCATAGCCCGTCAGGCCCGCGAGGACATTGATGAAATTCTGGCCTACATCGCCGCCGATAACCTGGACGCCGCAATCGCTCTTAATGACCGTTTGACCGAGCTTTTCGAGATGCTCGTCAACTACACCAAGATCGGACGGGAACGCCCCGAGCTGAAAGAAGATTTGCGCAGTTTTTCGGAGGGAAATTATTTGATCTTCTACCGCCGCTGGGCCGGAAAGATAGCTATCGTCCGCGTGCTGCATGGAAGCCGCGACCTTGACGAACTATTTAGTTAGCGAGGCTCAATCGTCATACCTCTCCTTAGCCGGTGCGACAGCGAGGAAATCGGACGTGATGCGTTCGGTGTAAACCGACAGGAGTTGTTCGAGTCGTTTTTGCTTCTTTGAATAAAAGATCATGCCGACGTGTTTCGGTTTGCTGACGCGATAGACGATTTCGGTATCGGTGTAATGCGACGTGTCGGGCTGGTCCTGGTTCGCTAGTGCCAGGGCGATGCCGGCGAAGTCTTTTCTTAGCTTGGGCAGTTTGTAGGGATTTTCGTCGGTCGCAGTTTCAAGCCGTGCCCACTCCCGCCAGAGGTTAAAGTTGCAGGCGTGCTCCAGCACGTTGGCGATGTAGGCACCACCGACGCGGCACGCGACCTCGAGCAAATAAAATTTCCCATCTTCCTCGCTCTGCAAAAACTCGGCGTGTGAGACACCGCGTTCGTATTTAAAGGCTTCCAGCAGCGTCTTGTTCAACGCCTCCAACTCTTTTCTTTCTTTTGATTTATACGGAACTATCGAGGTCGTAAAAACTCCGCCGTAGTGCGTCACGCTGAATGGCGGCGTGCCGTATTGCGAAACGCCGCAGGCCTGGACCTTGCCCTTTTCGACAATCGAATCGACGTGAAAAACATTGCCCGCAATAAATTTTTCCAGCACGAATTGCGACGGATGATCGCGCCAATTGTTTCGGTTGTCTAGGTCATTCAGCACTTCCCATACCTGCTCTTCGGTTTCGCATTTGCGGATGCCGAAAGCCGAAACCTCAAATCGCGGCTTTACGATCAGCGGCACGGGCACGCGTTTAAGAAAATCGTCAATCGTCTGTTTGTTGAAAACGCCGGTGAAATCGGGGCATGGAATTCCGGCCCGATCTGCGATGTGCCGCATCGAGAGTTTGTCGCGAAATCGAAGTGCGTGCGAGCTGGTCATGCCGCCAAGCTGCAGGTGCTCGCGGGCTCGAGCGGCGGTCATCACGTCGAATTCGTCCATGCCCACAACGCGATCGATCGACCGCGAACCGGCGACATTCGTAATCGCGCGGACGTATTCTTCCTGCGACGCATCGTCATCGGCCGTCTTAACGTCGTTCAAAGCTGTCCACACCCACGGCTGATCGAGCAGCTTTTTGCGCGTAACTAGCGTGACATGCCACCCGGCATTTTGAGCTTCTTCAAGAAACTCGTTGCCTTTGTGTTCGCTGGCAATGCAAACGATATGTTTTTTCATATGGAACGCGGACTTTTTAGTCCGCACCTCCAATATATCGCGGACGAAAGTCCGCGTTCCATTACTTTCGCAAAAAGCTGTCGAGGCTCCAATCGCCCGAGCCTTTGATCGCGAAGGCAAGCCCGACGAACATATACATCAG
>CADEEU010000452.1 GCA_902826385.1 uncultured Acidobacteriota bacterium
ACAACTTTGAAACGTGCACCGTCACAGCGGTGATCCAGTTGCTACCCGAATCCAATGGATCGAGAGACTGTGTCGTAAGTGTACGTTCACATGATTTTGCTCCACAGATCAGGTTTACAAACGAGCGTAACGAAGGTGGCGAGGTAAATCTCTCTAGTCTCCTATCGGCGGCGCTCGAACAGTACAGAAACTCACTCCCTCTACTGGTGGCCGAGAAGATGAAGAAGGAACAGGCCGCAACCAAAAAGCGAACACCCAAGACCGCTTTAAAAAGTCCCGACAAGGCTGCCGAGAAAGCAGATACGAACGCCGACGCATCTTCAACTTCAAGCTCGATACCTCAGGAACCAGCGAAGGATCAACAGTCTCTCTTCGCCTCATAGAAAATCATGGAAAACGAAACTAACACGCAACCGGAAGAAGATACGCCGAGCAACGCGCACAACGCCGAAACGGAGTCGACGGAAAGCACGAATGCGACAGGTCCAGTGACCGATCCGAAGGCGACGATCAAGATCGAGGGACAGACGTTTGAACTTGATGCAGCCCTCGCGCAGGAAGACAAGACCTTGAAGGTCGTGCTTCAGCCGCATTTTGCTTCGATCGAGAACGCGAATATAACTCGCGAGATAAAGGACGGCAAACTTAGCGTCACTATCGTCAAGCGAGCGCAGCATAAAGGGTATGCAGCCTGATGAATCGCCTCTCGAATTATTGCGGGCTGAGAACGAGCAGATCAATCCCGCAATCATTCTTGCCGACCGCTTAATGCGTCGGGATGCTGCGGAACTTTTGAGCGTCGAGGAAGTGAACGAGGCCGAGAACATCCTGGCCGTCGGCACTCAGGAGATCGAAGTAATCGAATCTCACCGGAAAGCGTTTCAGAAGAGCCCGACGTCCGCGATCGACTATGTTCCGATTGGGTTCTGAGGTATCTAGACTCTATGACCGGATTAAGATTGGCGACTGCCGAGAACGGAAAGCCAATTTTTGGATTTGGCGAACGTCTGGTTCGCTCGCTCGAATATCTTCGATTTAAAGCAAAAAGCCACAACGCCTTATATGCATGCGAAACGGTATCCAGAGTCGTATCGGAACAGCATAAATACCGGCTTTACATTGAGATGTTTCCAAAGGACTGGGAACGATCGACGAAGAGCCTTCATAGAGCAGGTTATTTCAAGGCGTACAGCGAACGCACGAATGAGTTCTTTCAGCTCGTAAATGATAAGTGCTTTCCATTACTCGAATACTGGCATGACGATCCCGAACTGGAACTCGAACGATTTGCCATCCCGCCAATGAACTTCGACCTGTGTTGTGAAGAAGTTGATTTCGCTCACCTGAGGGACAGTTATCTGGCAGGCCTGATGTTTTATTTTCTTGAGGATGATGAGATCTGGAATTACTTTTCAGAAAAGTACGCGGTCGATAAAGAGTCATTACCTCCGATCAAGGTTGCACATCAAAATATCTGGAAAGAAAAGCACGGTGCAAAAGCAAGATCTTTCAGCGATCTGATCCGCTTAGTCGATCATTCCACCGGCAATCCGTGGCTGGACATTACTAACTGCCAATATCCGGATTTGTTTGAATGGGACAAAGAGACCGTTGATTGGTTGACCGAGGCATATAAGGCCGCAAACCAGTACTTCAAGAATCTCGAACAATTGGATAGAAGGATCGAAGAAGATGCGCAGACGTTTTTTTACGAGCTTATTTCTTTTTGGAATACCGGAAAAGTCGGGTCGGAGAGGCACAAGGTAAGCGATGAATAACACCTTGCAAATGCCTGCCGACGCCTCAGCCGCTCTCTTTTTTCTGCCGGGCCAATATCTCTTTGCCGAACTTAAGGAATCATCTGTGTCTTTGAAGGCTCTTTCGAGTGACCAGGTGGCCAGAGCATTTCGAAAGGTTCATACAGATACGGGATGGCTTGGTAAACGGGTCTTGCGTTACCGCGAGGCACCCGAAGGTAACGCGATCTTAACGTTCGAACCGGCTGCGATCCGAAAGATAACCGTCGCTTTTTCTGAAAAGGGACTTGTTGAACTATCAGTCCCGCTGCCTCCCCTCATCCTTCTCGGTAAAGGACGGGAATATTATCTTTGGGCCGCAGCTACATCTCATATATCGGCTAACACCAACCTTGCGGTCGCTCCGCTGCCCAATGTCGGCTCCGGCAAGATCTGTTTCGGAAAGAACGAAGTTCCTGAGACCCATCCTTCGACCCTCAGCGAAATCTGGAAACTAATTTACGACACGCCCTTCAATGCAGATCATGCAATCGAGCGCTGCCGCACCGAACCACAAGATGTGCGCGAACTTCTTTGGAAACTGGCGGCGGACAAAGTGAAAAAGTTTCCGAAGTCCGAACTGATCTTATCAACCACTACGGTCGAAGACGCGTGGGAAACGATCGTTGAAAAGCGAAGATACGACTCGCGGTTCTGATTAGATAT
>CADEEU010000453.1 GCA_902826385.1 uncultured Acidobacteriota bacterium
TTGGCCCTTTGGCGGGGTGAGAGTCCCGGTCAGCTTCACGTTGTCGGTCGTATTTCTGTAGCTGACCTCTTCCTCTTCGTATGGATAAGGTTTCTTCGGATCCTGCGGGCGCGTCGCCATCGCTTTCTCGCCGGTGCGTTTGAGGATGAAAGGCGTCGAGCCAGAGCTGCGCATGAACGCACCCGATATCTCATCATTCTTTTGGTTGACCGTGCCTTCATAGCTCAGTCCGAACTGCGGGGCAGAAAACTTGACTGTGCCTCCGCTCAAGGTGATCGAATCGATGGGCAGGTCATTCTGTCCCTGATCTATACTGTCGAGTTTTGCGGTATAGCCTTCGGCTGCCTTTTCGACCTTGAGCAGGAGACGGAGCTTCACACCGCTGATCTCGATCGAGCCGAGCCACTTACCCTCAATTCCTGATGAGGTTTGTGCAATCGCAGGAATCCAACACAACAACAGCGACGCTATCAAAACAGTTCTTTTCATCTTGTTCTCCATTGGGCCTATCGTCCTCCGCTCATTTTCGAGAGCACATCAATGAACTCACGAAGGCGGTCAAAATTAAGAATAATGATTATCGGAACCACGATAAGGGTTATCGTGCCGAGTGTGACGCCAACCTTTGCCCAGAGCCGGTGTTCAATGAGCTTGGGGCCAGGGCTTGAACGCAGTGCGAGCCATCCGAAGACTACCGCGAGGATCGGCTTCTCAAAACCGAGAAGATTCACGAAACACGCGATCCCGAGTATTAGCGAGACGGTCGCAAAGGCGTATTTCTGACCGAGCACAATTAATTCTTTTTGTTGAATATCACTCATATTTACCTCTCGAGCGTTAGTTCGGAATTTATCCGGAACGGATTCTCTCGTATCAATACAAACAAGATAATCGCTATCACCAGCGGCACGATCTTGATGGCGAACCCGGGATCGTGCTCGGGGAGCATTTCGAATAGCTTTGAGCCGACTAGGATGATCGCCACGACACCAAACGGCCACCACGTGATCTGTTTCTGATGGGTAGAACTGATCGAATTCCCGATCAGCGGCCACACATCGATGTGTTGTTCCAGCCGTGTTTGCTCATTGAACAAACCGTCGATGGCGTAAAACTCTTCCAACCCGCGGCGACAGTTTTCGCATTGCTCGAAATGAATCGTCATTTCATTTGAAATCTCGACCTGTTCGCCATCGGCCTCCGCCATCTTTAGCATCAACACGTCTTCACAATTCAGTGTGGTCATAATCGAAACCCCTTTTAATTGCATTTTCCAGTCAGTTTTGCCTTTAGTTGCCGTCGGGCGTGAAACAAGCGGCTCATCACTGTCCCTTTGGGTATTTGCAAATGCTCCGAAAGCTCGTCATAGGACATCCCGTCCAGATACTTCAGAGTTACGATCTCGCGGAATTCATCCGAAAGCGATCTCAATGCCTTTTCCAGAGACAGCCTTTCTTCATTTGCCAATCCCTGCTGAGGTGCAAGGATCTCAAGGTCATTCGTGCTTTCGGTCTCGCGGGTTCTAGCTGAGATCTTGTAGCATCGGTTTCTAAGCAGGACATAGAACCAAGGGTAAAACGCCCGCGTGGTATCAAAGCTTTTAAGGGATCGAAAGGCGTCGATGAAAGTTTCCTGTATTGCATCCGAAACTTCTCCCCGATTCCTCAGAATGGCAGCCGCATGACCGGCCGCCTGACGTTGATACCGCTCGACCAGATGGCGAAACGCCTCGGCATTTCCGCTCTGACATTCTTTGATCGCAGTTGCATCATTCATGGATTGCATCTCATACTAACGTATCCGGGTTTGCCAAAAAATATTCAAGAAAGATTTGCGCGCATTATTGAAACGACCGGAGCGTTTAAGAAGCGAACTGTAGGCACGATCAGATTCTCAGCAACGATTGACTCCGTACGACCAGGTTTGAGAGCATCCTTCAGTATCAATAGAAAGTAACGCGATGCAGAGTTCGTTCAATGCTTCGGTCAATTTACCCTCTTCCGCTTGAGGGACTGGTTAATCAATGCTATAGAGTTTTCGAGATAGGAATGGTCCAAGCCTCGAACGATAACGAACAATAAAGATGCTGCTTGGTTGGCGAAATTGGTTCCGCGAAATCGTGAGTCGTTAGGTTGATGCTATTTTAGTTCTGCAGAGTCCGACGAATGAATATTTTTGGGATTTAGAGAGTTCTGGAGGTTATTTGGGATTGATTTCAGATTTTTCGTCTATGAGTGGCCCCGCTGCGCTCGGATCGGCAATGGCATACGATCAAAAAAAACGGCAACTCCAAACGGAGATTCTCAAGCCTCTGTGGGTTCCAAGAGTCTTGACGCCTGCCGTTTACTGCCCGTTCGCTCACCTATCTCGTGACGAATTTCAGAGCCTCTAGGACTGCCAGTTGGGCAGTGACAGTTCAATAGCCCCTATTCATCAATAATCTGTTGTCGACCTTTGTT
>CADEEU010000454.1 GCA_902826385.1 uncultured Acidobacteriota bacterium
TGAAAAGCTGTCCTCAAGAATCGAGAATGCCAGAATTGTGGATATCGGGGTAGGAGGAGGCAGAACAAGTAAATATCTGTTACCGCGGGTCGCTGAGTATACGGGCCTTGATTACGTGCCGGAATTTATTGAACGGGTTAAGGAAAGGTATCCGACTGGCAATTTCTCGGTCGGTGATGCCAGAGATTTGGGCGAGTTCAAAGGTGAGGCCTTTGATTTTGTCCTATTTTCTTATAACGGCATTGATGTCGTTTCGCACGAAGACAGGATAAGAATTTTAAGAGAAATGCAACGCGTGCTTAAAAAAGGCGGAATGATGATGTTTTCGAGCCATAACCACGATTACCGGCACTTCAGAAGACCTTATTGGCTTAGGGAGCCTAAATTTTCTACGTCTTTCGCAAAGAATCTATTGTCGTACATTTACTTTTTGCCCCGTCACTTGCAGATGAGAAAGCTCGAGAATTTCAATGGCGAATACGCAATCGTAAACGATCAAGACCACCGGTTTTCGCTGCTCGTTTATTACATTGGCGTCGGCCAGCAAATCAAGCGGCTTGAGGATATCGGTATGTCAGATGTTAAGGCATACAACATGAAAGGCGATCAGGTGATCGCCGACAAAGATTCTTTCTGGATTTACTACTTGGCCACCAAGTGATTAAGGAAAAGGAATATGAGAAAAATATTTATTTTGGGAACCGTTTTAATAATTTCAACTATTGCCGTCTTTTTTACGGCATGTAGTAGCGGGACAAATTCGCAGGGCATTGACAACGCAAATGCTGCGAATACGGTCGCTAGCGAAACAAACTCCGCGAACGCAGCAGCTTCGGATTCAGCCTTCAAGGTTGATTTCAAAACGGAACCGGGCCAGGTTCAGGCCGGTGCTCCCGCGACGCTGGTCTTTACCGTCAAGGACGGTAAGAATGCGGTGGTGAAGGATCTGCAGGTCGTTCACGAAAAGCCGATGCACTTGCTGATCGTCTCGAAGGACCTTTCCGAGTTCTATCACGTCCATCCCGAGCCGTCGGCCGACGGATCTTATCGAGTGCAGCATACGTTTCCGAACGGCGGCGACTTTAAGTTATACGCCGACTTCACGCCGCCTAATGCGAAGCAAGTGGTCGAACGCATTGATGTGAAAGTCTCGGGAACTGAAAGGGCGAAAGTC
The DNA here is from genome assembly GCA_902826385.1 of uncultured Acidobacteriota bacterium. Classification (GTDB taxonomy): domain Bacteria; phylum Acidobacteriota; class Blastocatellia; order Pyrinomonadales; family Pyrinomonadaceae; genus OLB17. The sequence goes on from CADEEU010000454.1 coordinate 1,175, forward strand.
GCTCTCGTTGCGGATACGAAGCTTGAAAAATCTGTCGATGGCGTGAAAGTGACGATGAAGCCGAGTGCGAAGATCGAGGCGGGACAGGAACTAACGCTTGATTTCGCGGTCTTTGACGCAAAAACCGGAAAGCCCGCGACCGATCTGCAAAATTACCTGGGCGAATTGGCTCACTTCGTAATTATCAGCGAAGACCTCGTTGACTTTGTCCATGCTCACCCGATGGCAAAGGGCAAAAAGATGGACGGGATGAATATGGACGGCGATGCGAAGGAAAAAGATCATAACGCCGACGGTCATTCGCACGGGGCAGATTCGAAAGACCCGAACAAACCGAGTGCTTACGAGGTTTCGGCGCACACGGCTTTCCCGCGTGCCGGGCTTTACAAGCTTTGGGCACAGTTTCAACGCGGTGGGAAAGTCATAAGCGTTCCGTTTATCGTGAATGTTCCGGCAGGTTCGGCTAAACAGGTGAAGGCGGCGAATGTTCCAGAAGGTGCGACCAAGATCACCGTGTCATCGAGCGGTTATGAGCCGTCATCCCTTTCGGTCGTCAAAGGCCGGCCCGTCAAACTGGCCTTCTATCGAGCGGATTCGGAGAACTGCGGCGGCGAAGTAGTCTTTGCAAAGCAAAAGATCAGCAAGAAGCTACCCGTCGGCGAGACAGTCGTGGTCGAATTCACGCCAACTGAGGCCGGCGAGATCGCGTTTGCCTGCGGAATGGACATGCTCCGCGGCAAAGTCATCGTGACCGAAAACTAGAATTTTGAGAAGTGATTTAAAAGGAGAACGAGAAATGACCAAATTCAAAATATTTCTGACATTAATAGCAGTGATAGTTATAGCTGGAGGAGCCTTCGGCGTAGTGACCGCCGTTGTTGAGGCCCACACGCGGACCGTGAAGGTAAAGGTGGATAAGAACGGTTTTTCGCCTTCGTCGATCGACATCGAAGCGGGTCATAAGCTCAACCTAGTGTTTAACCGAGCGAACGACAAGAACTGCGGCAGCAAAGTCGTATTTACAAAGCTTGGGATTAGCAAAACTCTGCCAGTGGGCAAGGACGTTGTCGTCAGCATAACGCCTACCGAATCGGGACAGATATCATTTGCCTGCGGAATGGGGATGTATAAGGGAAGCATCGTCGTTAGCGAGGGGTGAGACATCTCACGACAAAAGGGGGAATAAAATGAAAATACTATTGTTAACGGCCACATTGGGGCTGGCAGCCGTAGGCTTGGTCGCGTGCGGTCAGGCGGGCACTAACTCGA
>CADEEU010000455.1 GCA_902826385.1 uncultured Acidobacteriota bacterium
TATATCGGCAATCGAAAAACCTTTGTACTTGACCGCAAGCGTTTCGCGGTTGTATCGCTTGCCGCGGCACACGTCACAGGTAACGTAAACGTCGGGCAAAAAATTCATTTCGAACCGCTTCAGTCCGTCGCCCTGGCAGGCCTCGCAGCGACCGCCTTTTACATTGAATGAAAATCGGCCGGCTTTATAACCACGAACACGCGATTCGGGCAGCATCGCATACAGTTCGCGCAGCGGCGTAAACAATCCTGTGTAGGTCGCCGGATTCGAACGCGGCGTGCGACCGATCGGCGTCTGATCGATCTCAATCACTTTATCGACCAGATCGAGCCCTTCGACCTTGTCATGTTCCAGCGGTTCCATCGGCGATTTGTAAACGTGCCGGTACAACGCCGGGTAAAGAATGTCTTCGACCAAAGTCGATTTGCCGGAGCCGGAAACGCCCGTAACAACGGTGAAAACGCCGATTGGAAATTCGACCTCGATGTTTCTGAGATTGTGTGCGCGGGCACCTTTTACCTTCAACCGGTTTCCGTTCGGCAAACGCCTGACATCGGGCACTTCGATCTTCAGCTTGCCGGACATATACTGCCCGGTCAGCGAACCCGGATCTTTTTCGATGTCCTTCGGCGAACCGGTCGCGACCACTTCGCCGCCGTTCGTTCCGGCCAGCGGGCCGAGGTCGATGACATAGTCGGCATGCTCGATCGTCTCTTCGTCGTGCTCCACGACCAAAACCGTGTTGCCCAGATCGCGAAGCTGCTGCAGCGTTTCAAGCAGCCGTTTATTGTCACGCGGATGCAGCCCGATGCTCGGTTCGTCCAAGACGTAAAGCACGCCCCGAAGCTGCGACCCGATCTGAGTTGCAAGGCGAATGCGCTGTCCCTCGCCGCCTGAAAGCGTCGCCGACGGGCGGTCGAGCGAAATATATCCGAGCCCGACGGCGTCCAAAAACCGGCTGCGCTCCCTGATCTCTTTCAACACCAGTCCGGCGATTTTTTCTTCGCGCGCATTCAGTTTGATCTCGTCGAACTTATTTACCAACTCCGAGACCGGCAACGAGGTATAGTCGGCAATGCCGAGCCCGTTGATCTTCACCGAAAGACTTTCGGGCTGAAGGCGGCTGCCGTCACAGGCCGGACATCTGACCGGTGCGATCAGTTCTTCCAACGCAACGCGAATCTTTTCGGACGGTGGATTTTCTATCCGGTCGCGCATCGCCCGCAATGCGCCGGGCCACACGCGTTCTATCTTGTACGTTCCATGCTTAAAAGTAAGCCGTTTTTTGGTGCCGTGAAAGAAGGCGTCTTTTATCTCACTCGGCAAATCGAAAAACGGCGTCTTCAACAGTTCGTTGACAATATCCGATTCACCGCCTTCAGCGTTCAGCTTTTTTCGCTTCCCTTTTGTTTTTGCACCGTTGGAAGACGTAGTTTTCGGCGGCTCCAGCTTATCGCCGCCGGCAAATTTTTCGATCACGGCTATCAACGCTGCATGCAGAAATTTGGCACCGGCGTTGTCGGCCTCGGCCAAAAAAGTCATTTTTCCAGCCGGAAGACTTTGGTCGGGAGCGATCTTTCCCGCGTCGATCTCCATCACCGTCCCGATACCATTGCAGCGTTTGCACGCACCGTAAGCGGAGTTGAACGAAAACGAACGTGGCTCAAGAGCAACTATGTTGACACCGCAATTGACACACGCCATACGTTCGGAAAAAAGCTTCTCCTCGCCATCGACTATCGAAACCAGGACCGCACCGCCCGAAAGCCGCAGTGCCGTCTTAACGCTTTCGGTTATGCGTTCGTTGACGCCGCCTTTTATTAACAGCCGGTCCACCACGACCTCTATCGTGTGATTTTTTCGCTTGTCCAGCAGGATCTCTTCGTCAAGCTGCCGCAGCTCGCCGTCTATCCGCGCACGCACAAATCCATCGCGGTGCAGTTTTTCAAGATCTTTCTTGAACTCACCCTTGCGGCCGCGCACGATTGGCGCAAGGATCATTACCCGTTCGCCTTCCGGCAGCGAAGTTATACCGAAAACGATCTGTTCGACCGATTGCCGGGTGATCGGAGCTCCGCATTGCGGACAATGCGGCTGGCCGATCGATGAAAAAAGCAGGCGAAGATAATCGTAGATTTCCGTCACCGTTCCGACCGTCGAACGCGGACTGCGCGAAACGGTTTTCTGCTCGATCGAGATCGCCGGGCTGAGTCCTTCGATGGAATCGACATCCGGCTTCTCCAACTGATCCAGAAACTGACGTGCATACGCCGACAGCGATTCGACATAGCGCCGCTGCCCTTCGGCATAGATCGTATCGAACGCAAGCGACGATTTACCCGAACCCGACAGCCCGGTAATGACTGTCAGCTTGTCGCGCGGTATGTCCACATCGATGTTTCTCAGGTTATGCTGACGGGCACCCCGAACCGTA
>CADEEU010000456.1 GCA_902826385.1 uncultured Acidobacteriota bacterium
GCAAGTGCGTACGGATAGAAACCGAAACAAAGCCCACGTGCAAGAACGACCCAAACGGCGCTCCAGATCGTAGCTTCTTTGAATGACACCACATGAGCTTTTCGATTGAATACGCCCAGATCGAGCGCCAGCATAAAGAAAACGAACAGCAGAAAAATGCCGTAGAACCACCAATATTCAGCAAAAGGGAATAGCATCCGCTAAAAATTCCTCCTCAGTTTAAGGCGCCGCAAAAGGAAAAGACCCTCCACGACCGATTATCAAAATCGTCGTAAAAGGTCTCGATACTTTCTCACCGCGCCGAATCGTTTCCGACAAAAACGATCGTATTGACGACAGCGGCAAACCCCGTTAGGGCTATCTACTCCCCTCAAATTGTCCTTATCAACGTATCTAAAGATTACTCTTTTGTCAAGATTCCCCGGGCGAGTTGTGTTACTCTATCCTTTTATTTAGGGGATCGATTTGAAAAGACTGGAAATTATACCGCTTGGCGGCATAGGCGAATTCGGGATGAACTGCATGGGCATTCGGTACGGTGACGAAATGATCATCGTGGATGCCGGTATGGGATTTCCCGAAGAAACGTCCTTCGGGGTCGACATTTCGATTCCGAATTTCGATTTTCTCGAACAGTATCGTGACGACCTGACGGCACTCATTCTCACCCACGGTCACGAAGATCACATCGGCGCTCTCGCCTATCTTTTGCGAAAATTCAATCTGCCTGTCTACAGTTCGCGGTTTACGTTGGCACTCGCGGAAAAGCGTCTTGGCGAATTCGACATGTTGAACGATGTACTTTTGCATCGCGTCGAGGCGAGCGATGTCATCAACATCGGAAACTTCAAGATCGAATTCATTCACGCGTCTCACTCACTTGTCGACTGTTTTTCACTGGCGATTACCACGCCGCTCGGAACCATAATTCATACCGGCGACTACAAGATCGACGACACGCCCGTGATCGGTAAGCCGTACGATCTAAAAACACTCAAGCGGATAGGCGACGAAGGTGTGCTGGCCCTGCTCGGCGATTCGACAAACGCAACCGTGCCCGGCCGGACGCCATCTGAGCAAGCGGTCATTCCGGCGTTTGAAGAGATATTCGAACAGACCGAAGGCCGAATTTTTGTTTCTACTTTCTCGTCATCGCTTCACCGTCTGCAGATCGTTTTCGACGTTGCCAGGATGTTCGGGCGCAAAGTCTGCGTTCTCGGCCGGTCGATGCAGAAGAACGTAGAGATCGCCGACGATCAAAATCTTTTGCAGATCGATCACGGCGATCTTGTTTCGCTGTCCGATGCCCGGGCGCTGGATGATGACGAAGTGGTCTATCTCGTGACCGGATCGCAGGGCGAAATGCGTGCCGCTTTGTGGAACCTTGCCACTGGTACGTACAAGGGAATGGAGATCGAGAAAGGCGATACCGTCGTTCTCTCAGCCCGGATAATTCCCGGTAACGAAAAAAACATCAGCAGGCTTATCGGCAGTCTTTACAAACGCGGTGCGAATATTATCGAAGAAAAACGTAGATTGATACACGTCTCCGGACATGCTTCGCAGGAAGACATAAAGATAATGGTCGAAACCGCCCGGCCGAAGTATCTTGTCCCGATCCACGGGGAATATCGCATGCTCTTTCGCCATAAAGAGTATGTTAAAAACCACGTCGCGGGCTACAACGACGAGAATATTATTCTGGTCGAGAACGGCGATTTCCTTGAGATCGACGAAACCGGAGCGCGTGTGATAGAAAAACGCGAGCTGTACAAAACCTTCATCGACGAAGAATCTTCGGAAGAGATCGAATACGACATCGTGCGAGAGCGAAAGAAACTTGCCTACGGCGGAGCGGTTTCGTTGGTCGTAACCATCGACCGTTCGAGCGGCGAACCGTCGGGCCAGCCTCAGATCGAATTTCAGGGTGTCGCGGGAATCGATCCCTCGAACGGATTTGTCGCCGAAGCCCGCAACGCTATGTCCAACGCTGTCGCCGCAATGAAACGCGAACACGTCGCCGACCGCACTTTCTTCAAGGAAGCCCTCCGCATCGCTCTCAAACGCTTTATTCAACAAGAACTCGGAACAAAACCGGTCATTGTTACAACCATAGTCGAAGTTTAAATTCTCGCCGGATCTGCTCGATAGTAAGTAGGATTTCTTAGCAAAATCAAGATTGTAGTGCGTCCTCCGAAAAGGAGGTATTTTACATGTCCTACTATTATAAGAGCGAAAAAGAAGCCGCTTACTATGCACTCAAATCGCTCGAAGCAACACTTCCCAGCACACCTAAGAGCGCTAAAGAGTCTCCAGAATGGGGAACGACTATTTTCAGATGGCCGGATGAAATCGATGGCGGTTATAAATATGCATTCCAGTCTATTTATCAAGCAGTAACGCCTGACGGTTTCT
>CADEEU010000457.1 GCA_902826385.1 uncultured Acidobacteriota bacterium
GAAACGCCGTACTTGACGCCGGTCATCAAACTGTCGCGAAGCAGGTAGTCCATGCGGTCGACATCGAGCTGCGATGAAACAAGCTGAGCCAGGGCCATCGGCCGAAAAGTCCCGCGTATGATCGCGGCCACCTGTGCCGGAAGATCGGCAGAGTAGTCCTTCAAAAGCCGCCCAACCTCGGTTTCGCCGCTCAACACCGTCTCGACCGTAAAATCTTCGTGGTGAAATTTAAGTACCGGCTCGATCACGTGCGAGAACGGGCCGTGACCGGTATCGTGCAGCAACGCCGCAACCCTAACCGCCGTCTGGTCGCTCTCGGCAATATCGTGGTCCAGCCGCAGCTTAGCCAGCGTCCGCGACGCCAAATGAAATGCTCCCAAACTATGCGCAAACCGCGAATGCTCCGCCGCCTGATAAGCAAAATGCGCCAACCCCAACTGCCGAACCCTACGAAGCCGCTGAAACTCCGCCGAATCAACCAAAGCCGCTATCAGCGAACCCTCGTCCGAATCCGTCCGCAAACGAATAATATTATGCACCGCATCGCGGTAGATACGCTCAGACGCTCCGATCTCCATTATCGAGAATGATATCAGAGCTTAAAATTGGCTTCATGCCGCCAAATCAAAAACTCTACATTCAAAATTTCCGTTAAAATTCAAAATATTGAAAACTAGAGGGCTTGCCATACTTCGATCACGGTCAATTACACAAACGCTACTTATCTGACAAATAAGGGTTTACGCGGCAATTAGCTTTTGTGAAGGTTTTGGCTCATAAGTTGCAACAGCCTCTTAGGAATTTTGCCTGCCTTGATTCGGCCCATCCCCCCGGTGTCCGTGAATCTGTATACAGGTGAGCCGCCTAAAATCTTAGGAGAAAATAATGAACAGAAATTTTAGATTTATGACGCTTGTCTTTGCTTTGGTCCTTGCACTTGGTGGATCGACGTTTGGACAGGAGCGGTTTGGAGCGATCGAAGGTACGATAACCGATGCGAATGGGGCAGTTGTTCCTAATGCGACGGTCGTTGTTACGGGCGATGCTTTCAACCGAACGGTTACAACAAATTCGGAAGGCTTCTTTCGCCTTCAGCAGGTTCCGCCGGGCACATACAGTATTGAAGTATCTGCCGGCAATTTTGACAAAGTTACAAAGAACGGTGTTTTGGTTTCACTTGGAAGTGCGGCAAATGCGAACACCGAGTTAAAGGTCGCCGCCGTTGGGGCAGTCGTTGACGTGACCTCCGAAGGAGTCGCAACCATAGATGCCACGACTAGTAAAATTCAAACTAACCTTGGCGAAAGGGCTTTAGAGATTCTTCCAAAAGGAACGAATTTCACGACAGCTCTAAAAGCTGCGGCGCCGGTTCGACCTGAGCCGACGGCAGGTGGTTTTCAGATTGACGGAGCGAGCGGATCGGAGAACTCGTTTGTCGTTGACGGCCAGGATGTTACCAACTTTCGAGACGGTACGCTAAACAACAACAACAACATCCCCTTCCAACTTATTCAGGAACTGCAGATCAAGTCCAATGGGTTTGAAGCCGAATTCGGTGGAGCAACCGGTGGTGTTATCAACGTCGTCACGAAACGCGGTTCAGATGAGTTTCACGGCGATATCGGCGCTGCTTTCGAACCGTCAGAACTTTTCGCGGGTCCTCGAAGGATTTTAAACGCAAGTGTTTCGAGACTTCCATCAGCGACGAATCGCTATATTTTTCCGAAAAGAGACGAATTCGTAAACTTTTTTCCGTCGGTAACTGTTGGAGGCCCGATCGTGAAGAAACATCTTTATTTTTTCGGGAGCCACTCGCCTCAGTTCCTTGATACTCAGAGAAACTTTACTTTCACTGACGGTGCGATTCGCAGCTACCGAACGAAAGTCCAGAGGGATTACAGCTTTGTCCGCCTCGATGGTCAGGTTACCAGCAAACTGCAGCTAGGCGCCAACTATCTCTACAACCCGATAAGGGTACTTGGAATTCTGCCGACTTTTACCGCATTAGACGGCGCTGGACCTTCAACATCGAGCGCCGCTCCTAATGTCGCGGCTCAGGCTGAGTTAGGCGGTCGTATTCCGGCGACTAACTATGGTTTTTCCGGCATTTACACGCCCAGCCAGAACATATCGATCGATGTCAGATATGGACGCGGTTATCTAAACGAAAAACTGAACAACTACGGCATTCCGCAAGCGACTAATTATATTTGCGGTGATTTCCCTTGCCAGCTAGGTAACGCAGGTGCTCGGTTGTTTGCGACTAATAGTCCAACTGTGAAAGACGTTTCCATCCGAAAGGGCTTCGATGCTACTCTCGGAATTTATCTGAACAACTTTGGTGGGCGACATAGCTTCAGATTCGGATACCAGTACACGGGTTTGAGCAATGACGTCGATGACGGAAACGTC
>CADEEU010000458.1 GCA_902826385.1 uncultured Acidobacteriota bacterium
TCCATCTTCGAATCCTCCATTTTTTCTTCGAGTCCTTGTGTTTTTAGTTAGTGGGTTTAACCTACGACCAGATGCCGTAAACTTCCCAAACGACGCCCTGACAACGTTTTTCTCACGATCAGGAACGTCAGCTTTGAAAACAAACTTCGTTTTCAGGTTTGGCAATTTTGGGAAAGCATATGGCAATGACGACTAAACCGTCTGTATGCTGCCATACAAACCGCAAAATAATCTCGCCTTGCGTAAATATACTTTCGTCCGGCTCTTTATACCACCAATCTTGAAAAAGTTCCAACAAGGAAAGGGGTCGAAAAATCATACAAAAAAAGGATGCCTTTTACGGCATCCGCGAGTGATTCGAAAAATGGTGATCCGACCAGGACTCGAACCTGGGACCCAATGGTTAAAAGCCATTTGCTCTACCGACTGAGCTATCGGACCACAACTGCCGGCTAGGGGCGTTTCGGCAGAAACCCAAATCTTACACGCTGGGTGGCTGGATGGCAAGCCGCATCCTGATGTTCGCTCTGGAATATTGAGATCGAGGATCGAGTTCAGTTTCTTCAAAGTCGAAAGCGCGATACATATGTATGGCGGCTTCCTGCTTTGTGTTCGATTCGAGGATTATTTCGGACTTACCTGTCTTACGGGCGTGGTCGATGCATGCCTGCATCAACTGCTTTCCGACTCCGCGTCCCTGAAGACCGGGAGTGACGGCCATCTTGGCAAGCTCAAACGCATTAGCAGATGACTCTATCAACGCAACCGTCCCGACAGCTTCGTTGTCCAACATGGCAAAAAAGATCTCTCCGCCAGGCTCAATAATGTGCTCGACCGGATGGTCTAAAATCTCTCTATCATGGGGTTCTATGGCGTAAGACTTCTCAATCCACTCGTAGTTGAGTTTTGCAAAGGCATCGGCATACGCCGCGTCAAACCCGACTATTTTGATATCGTCCGCTGCCATCAGTTCGCGAACCAGCCCTCCATGATCGAATCCTTTAATATAATGGTCTGATCGCGTTCCGGGCCGGTTGATATCAATCCGATCTCGACGCCGATGGACCGCGATAGAAACTCGACATAAATACGTGCTTTGTCAGGCAGTTTATCGAATTCGGTTAAACCGACAGTTGAAGTTTTCCAGCCCTCGAGCGTTTCGTAAATGGGTTTGATCTGTCTGAGGTCGTGAGAAACGGCCGGGAAGGTGTCGATTGCGACTCCATTTATCTCATATCCTGTGCATACTTTAATCTCGTCAAGCTCATCCAGTACATCAAGTTTTGTCAGAGCTATCGAATCGAATCCGTTCAGCTCGGCAGCATATCTGGTCGCGACCGCGTCGAACCAGCCGCACCTTCGAGGCCGTTTGGTAACCGACCCGTACTCGTTGCCTCGTTCACGGATAAGATGAGCCGTCGGTTCTTCGGCATCAAGCATCTCGGTCGGAAACGGACCTTCTCCGACACGGGTCGCGTATGTTCGGACTATTCCAAGAACGCCGGTTATATGATGCGGCGGAATTCCAGCTCCGACCGAGGCTCCACCGGCGGTCGGATTTGACGAAGTCACATACGGGTAGGTGCCGTGATCGACATCTAAAAGGGTCGCCTGTGCGCCTTCCAATAAAATTTTGTGATTCTGCTTTCTTGCTTCGGCAAGGAAATGCGAAGTTTCGCACACAAAAGGCCTTAGACGTTCGACAAGCGGCGTTATTTCTTCGAGGATCTCGTCGGCTCTTAGAGGCTGATTGCCGAACAGGACAATTATACGGTTCGCTTCCTCTAAGTTGCGTTCGACGCGGAGCTTCAGAATCTCGGGTGACAGAGCATCCGCAACGCGAATGCCGCGTCTTCCGGCCTTGTCCTCATACGCAGGACCGATGCCGCGAAGCGTCGTGCCGATCTTTTCGTTTCCCAACCGCTCTTCTGACGTGTGGTCAAGAGCTCGATGGTAAGGCATGATCAGATGAGCGCGGCTTGAAACTTTCAAACGCTCGGGCGTTACTTCGATTCCCTGCTGGGCAATCTGATCGACTTCCTCAAAAAACGCCTTCGGGTCGATAACCATCCCGTTGCCAAGCACGCACGTCTTATCCGGATGAATTATCCCCGACGGCAGAAGCCTTAAGACGAATGCCTTATCGCCGACGTACACGCTGTGGCCGGCGTTATGGCCGCCCTGATAGCGTGTGACGATGTCGAATTTTTCCGAGAGCAGATCGACGACTTTACCTTTGCCCTCGTCGCCCCATTGCGCTCCCAGGATGATAATGTTGCTCATGGATGTAGACCAAATCCTTCATTGTAACGTGTTACCCTGACTGCTGATGATGCTCTCAGAGGTATTCCTGGGGCTCGGCGAGGAAAATTTTCAAGGCACGCTTCGCTCGGTCTCCATTG
>CADEEU010000459.1 GCA_902826385.1 uncultured Acidobacteriota bacterium
AGGAACGTTTTGCGACAGCGGTTTTGCAACAAAAAAAATGCTGCTTGTAGTGGATAATTACGATTCTTTCACGTACAACCTCGTCCAGTACCTGGGCGAACTCGGTGCCGAGATGAAGATATTCCGCAATGACGAGATAACGGTCGATCAGATCGAAAACGAGCTGAAACCGGAGAAAATATTGATCTCGCCCGGGCCCGGAACACCCGATGGTGCAGGGATAACGCTTCAGGTCATAGAAAAGTTCGGTACGCGGCTTCCGATCCTCGGTGTTTGTCTCGGCCACCAGGCTATCGGTCAGCATTTCGGCGGCAAAGTCATCCGCGGGCCGGAACCGGTTCACGGCAAACCGGTCGTCATCAAACACGACGGTCGGACGTTGTTCGCAGGCATCGAAGGCGATTTCAACGCCGGACGGTATCATTCGCTGGTCGTCGAACGCGAATCGCTGCCCGCTTCGCTGGAAATCTCGGCCGAATCGCCCGACGGCCTGATCATGGGTCTGCGACACCGCGAATTGCCTGTCGAAGGCGTCCAGTTTCACCCGGAATCAATCCTTACAGAACACGGCAAACAGATGCTGGCCAATTTTTTGGCCTTTTAGACATGTGCTAATCTGTCAGTTCTTTTTTATGAAGTTACGCTGGCAATTTGGCCTTATCGCCGGAATATTCCTCGCAATATTTTGCCTTTATCCGCAGTTTAAAATGATCTACCTGCGCGGCGATGCGTGGAACGGGCATTACGCCTACAACGACATCGACGAGGTGGCGTATGCGTCTTATGTTCGGGCGTTGATCGACGGTCGTCCGCGCAAAAATGACCCATACAGCGGTCGCGACGATTCGCCGGCGACTCCGCAAGCCGAGTCTCTGTTCTCGATCCAGTTCGCGGCCCCGTACACGATCGCGCTTCCGGCTCGTCTGCTGGGCATCGGAACGCCCTGGGCGATGACGATAGCCGGAGCTCTTGCTGGATTTTTTGCCGCTTTTGCAGCGTTTTGGCTGATCGCGAGGTTTACCGGAAGCAACTGGTTCGGGTTGGCCGGTTCGATAGCCGTTTTTACCGGCGGATCACTGTACGCCGGCGAGGGAGCGATACTGGAAATTCTGTTCGACGGATTTTCGTATCCATATTTTCCAGGTTTTCGCAGATATATTCCGGCTTTGGCGATGACGGCGTTTTTTGTCTTGCTCGGCGCGCTTTGGAAGCTTCTGGAAACGCACGATGCTGAAGCCGACAACCGCTCAGGACTTAGCATTCCACATTTTGCATTCGGTTTTATCGCCATCTTTGCGTTCGCATACACGGTATTTTCCTACTTTTACATCTGGACGACCGCGGCGGCATTTCTTGGATGCTTGTTCGTAGTTTGGCTGGCTGAACGGCCTGAGAATTGGCGGCGGGACCTGAGGCTGATGGGAATGCTCGGTGCCGCGTTTGCGGTCGTGCTTATCCCGTACGCATATCTTTTATCCAAGCGTTCGGACACGCTCGATCATGTGCAGCTGCTGGTCTACACGCGTGCCCCCGACCTTTTTCGGATGCCTGAGTACATCGCGTTCGCGGTCCTGCTGATCCTGATCGCCGGAATTGCATCGAAGCAGATCGAGATGCGGGAACGTTCGACACTGTTCGTTCTCGCGTTGGCGCTGGTACCGTTCGTAATTTTTAATCAGCAGATAATCACCGGCCGTTCGCTGCAGCCGATACATTACCAGGTGTTTATCGGCAATTATGTCGCCGGGATCGCGTTGGTAATGGCCGTCGGTTTGGTGCTGCGAAAAATTTTGCAAGATAGCGGATGGCGGACGCGGGCGGCTTGTTCGGCTTTGGCCGTTTTGGCGGTTCTTTGGGGCTTTGTGGAGTGCCACTACACCGTCCGTGTGCTGGATGAGGCCAATGTGGAACGCGATCTCAGCCTTCCGGTTGCAAAGCGGTTGGAAGAATTGTCAAAGAACGACCCCGACCCGCATCGGACGACTGTGCTTGCGTTCGACATGATCCAGTCCGACGATCTGCCGTCGGTCGCGCCGCAGAATATTCTTTGGGCCCGGCATCAGCACGTTTTTGCGGGGCTTTCGTGGGAAGAGAGCAAGGAGCGTTACTACCAGTATCTGCATTACTCGAACATCGACGAACGCGGGCTGGATTATCTGCTGAAAAAGGATTTTGTCACACAGATCGCCCTGTTCGGCTGGGGCCGCCACACCGACCGGTTGAGCTTCGACGCAAAGCCGCTGACATCCGGTGAGATCGATGTCGAGGTGGGCAATTACTGGGCCTATCGGCAAAACTTTGGCCTAAAACAGGCGTCGAATCCGCTTTTGAGCTACGTGATCGTAACTAATGAAGCCGACACTGATCTTTCAGTCGTTGACAAATGGTACGAGCGAGA
>CADEEU010000460.1 GCA_902826385.1 uncultured Acidobacteriota bacterium
AAAATATTGTGAAATTAGGCATCGAAGGTGGTTGTAACGCAGTTGCGTCGACCTACGGGGTGCTCGGTATCGTTGCACGGAAGTACGCACACAAGATCCCGTTTGTCGTAAAAATAAACCACAACGAACTTCTCACTTTCCCGAATCGGTTCGATCAGGTAATGTTCGGCACGATTGAAGAGGCCCGCAATATGGGTGCGGTCGCCGTGGGAGCGACGATTTATTTCGGGTCGGATGAGTCGACGCGGCAGATCACCGAGGTGTCGGAAGCGTTTGCCTACGCGCACGAACTCGGTATGGCGACTATCCTCTGGTGCTACCTTCGCAATCCGAAATTCAAGGGTGCGGACGGCGACATGCACACCGCCGCGGACCTTACCGGACAGGCAAATCACCTCGGCGTTACCATCCAGGCCGACATTATTAAGCAAAAGCTGCCGGAGCGGAATGGCGGATATAATATGCTCAACGTCGAAAGCAGCTATGGGAAAACAAACCCGAAGATCTATTCCGAGCTGAGCTCCGACAACCCGATCGACCTTGTGCGTTATCAGGTAGCGAACTGCTACATGGGCCGATGCGGTCTAATAAATTCGGGTGGCGAATCGAAAGGCGCAGGCGACATGGCCGATGCCGTACGCACAGCCGTAATAAACAAACGCGGCGGTGGAACCGGATTGATCTCGGGACGAAAGGCATTCCAACGGCCGATGAATGAAGGGGTCGAATTGCTAAACGCGATCCAGGATGTTTATCTGACGGAAGAAATTACGGTGGCTTAGAAACGTCTGGTACACGCGCGATCACGGCGAAACCTTCGGACTGTTCAAGCTTTATCGCCTCACGCCAAAAAACGCGCGTTGAACCTCACTTTTTTGAATAGCTGCGATGGATCGTCTCGATCCAAGCGTCGGTTTTGATGAACCCTGAGCCGGCTTCCTTGAATTTATCCGGCAGTCCGGCCTTTTTAATCTCATCCAGCGATTTTCCGGCCTTCATCGCATCGGTCACGATCTTTGATGATTCCGAGATAATCGAATGATAGTTTTTAAGGTCGGCATGCGTTGCAACGGGGCCGTGTCCCGGAATCAGCTTTGCGTCGGCCGGAACTTTCTGGATCAAGGCACCGATATTGTTTATCAGGCCCTGGACGCTGCCGCCGCTGTCGATATCGACGAAAGGAAATCTTCCGAAAAAGAACGTATCGCCGAAATGGACGACGTTTGCGTTTTCGAAGAATACAACCGTATCGCCGTCGGTGTGGCCGTTCGGATAATGGACCAACTTTACTTCCTCACCGTTGATGTGGATCGACATACTTTCCGAATACGTAACAATTGGCAGGGCAAAGGCCGGATACGGATCGGTTTTGCGTCCAAAAATCACGGGCGGATCTATCAGGCGTTTTCTTACGTTTATGTGGGCAACAATGGTCGAATCTTTGCCGAAGACCTGATTGCCCTCGGTGTGATCGCCGTGCCAGTGAGTGTTCAGGATAAACCGCGGTTTCTCGCTGCCCAGTTCCTTCAGCGCGGCCGCTAGTTTTTCGCTTACTGCTTTGTAGTCGTCGTCGACGATCAAAATCCCTTCAGGCCCTACGACTGCCCCGACATTTCCGCCGCGCCCTTGAAGCATATAGACATTGCCGTTAATCTTCGACGTCTTTACGACCACGTCCTGGGCCTTGGGAAAATGGCTGTTGTCGCCGTGAGCAAAAATGCCCGTGACAGTGATGGCAAAAACAACGAGAAGCGTTAGAAATCTGTGCATATTCGTCTCCGATTTGGCCGGTATCTGTGTAATTGACAAGGTGAGTATAGCAGAAAGTCCAGGTTCAGCCTGCAACTCCGTAGATACCCTTCAGAAACGGATTTGCGGCCCGCTCACGGCCCACGGTGGTATCGGGGCCGTGACCGCAACAAACGGCGTAATCGTCCGGCAGCGACATAATATTCTTGTTGATCGAAGCGATAAGCTGATCGTAATTGCCGCCTGGCAGATCGGTCCGGCCAATCGTGCCGCTGAAAAGGCAATCGCCGGTAAAAACTGTTCGCTCGTTTTCTTCGACAAGAACGATGTGTCCCAGCGTGTGGCCCGGACAGTGGCGGAACTGAAACCGCAGATCACCTACCTCGAGAATATCTTCGTGCTCGGCAAACCTTGTGATCTTCGGAGGATCGGAGTAGTCCATTTTCAAAGCCTTTAATTGATGCGGCTGGATGCCCATCATAAGAGGCTGGTGCGGAAGAGAATAATAAAGACCGGCCTCATCGCGATGAGCAATGATCTCGGCACTAGGGAACCGCTCATGCAGATATGCCGCGCCTCCTACGTGATCGAGATGCCCGTGCGTAAGGCAAACGGCCTTCAGGTCAAAGCCCTTCTCAT
>CADEEU010000461.1 GCA_902826385.1 uncultured Acidobacteriota bacterium
TATACCCGTCCGCCGTTTCCAAAGGTCGGATCGAGATCGCCCGGCGCAGTGTTTACGGTTGCGACAGCCGCCGGCATGTCACGAAGGCGGTGGTCGCCGTGGAAAATGGTCTCGTTGGCCGATGGCTGGGCAAGTGCGGCTATGGATGCCAAAAAGAAGATTGCGGCTAAGAATGTGTTTTCGATTTTCATTGGTGCCTCCATTTATCCGGTACTTGATATTTCAGATCAGGCGGCGGAGATGCCGGATGGCTTAATCTGCTCCGCCGCTTCTTAATTAAATGTCCGCCTCTCGCGACGCTACGGCAGTCGAGCAGCCTGAGTTGATCAGGATACCGTCCAGGCTGAAGGTCTGGGAGATGGCGTTGTAGGACCAGTTGAGAGCTTCGCGATCGAGCTCGACTTCGGCCGTCAGTATCTGATAGCTGGTAGCCTCGCCGGCCGCGTTAAAGAGATAGGTTTTGAACCGAAAGCGATAGTGATGCCCGTTAAGATGTTTCCACACGCCCAGCTGTTCCCGACCCCGGCCTCCTGAACCCGTGCCGGATGAAAGTCCGGACAACGTGCCGCCAGGATCAAAGATGTAGGTGGACTGAAACGACGTGATCGCGTCACCGGTAGAGCAAACCCGCGGCGTCACGACCATGTTCCAGGTCCCGGCGAGACGGCCCTTGCCGTCCGATTGCGCGGATACGGTTGCCGCTGCGGCTGCTAACAAAAGAATTCCGAGTACACTTCCAAAAATGTTTTTCATTGTTACCTCCTCTACTTATTCGAGCACCATTCGCGAGCCGACACCGGTTGAGCAGCCGGAGCCGGTCTGCACACCGTCCATGCTGAAGATCTGGGTGATGCCTGCCGATGTGTAATTTAGGTTGTCATCGTCCAGTTCCAGATCGTGGGTGACGACCTGGTAACCGATAGCCACGGCGGCCGGGTTATACAAATAGGCTTTGAATCGGAAGCGATACAGGTTTTTGCGTACGTGTCCCCACACGCCGCGTTCAGATGTTCTCGCGGTTGGGGGCGTGCCGGACGTGATGCCCGAAAACGTGCCGCCCTGATTGAAGCTGCCGACCGACTCGAATGATCTGATCGCGGCTCCGGTGTTACAGTCTCGGATAGTTACGAAGGCGTCCCATGTACCGCCAAGCCGTCCGCCGCCGTCAGATTGCGCGGATGCCGCTGTCGACAACAACAGCACTGATAATAAGGTTAGAAAAATGTGCTTCATCTTAAGTTCTCCTTCTTGAGTGAATTTCAGGCCACGAAATTTGTGTTCGACTTCGCCTGATGTGTGACATAATCGAGAAAACGCCCTGTGAAAGTAGTTAATCCGGTGTGAATCGTTGTGAATCGTTGTGAATGAGCAGCCAGAACGGTGAAAATCCGGCGATCTATGAGTTTGACGGTTACCGTCTGGATGTCGCGAAGCGTCTTGTTTTTGGGGCCGACGGCAAGCCGCTTCCGCTGAAAGCGAAGGCTTTCGAAACGCTTTTGTATCTTGTCGAGAATCCGGGCAGGGTGATCGAACGCGACGAGATCATGGAAGCGGTCTGGCCGGACACGGTCGTTGAAGAGAACAATCTTACCCAGCACATTTCCTCTCTGCGGCGCCTGTTTGGCGAAACAAAAGACCATCCCCGGTTCGTCGTTACCGTTCCGGGACACGGGTATAAGTTTGCCGCCGAAGTAAAGACCCTGGATCCCGCGAAGGGAAGAAACTCTGCCACTCCCGAATCCGACAAAACTGTTCCGGCATCTAGAAAATGGTTCATTGTTCTTGCCGCGGGCGTTGTCGTTTCGCTTTTGGTGCTGGGTTTTCTTTACAGGTATGAAACGGAACCGGCTGGCAATCGCTCGATCAAGTCAATTGCGGTACTTCCATTTAAGCCAATAACTGAACAAAATCGGGATCCGTCGCTTGAAATGGGAATGACCGACGCTTTGATCACAAAACTAGCCGGCTCAGATGGACTTTCGGTACGTCCGTTTTCCGCTGTCAGAAGGTTTGGTTCGCTGGAGCAGGATGTGGTTGAGGCGGGCCTCTCGCTCGGGGTTGATGCCGTTCTTGACGGGTATATGCAAATATCCGAGGATCGAGTACGAATTTCCATCAATCTCATTAGTGTTCGTGACTCGAAACAGGTCTGGGGGCGCCCTTTTGAAGAAAATCTTAGCGATATCTTTGCTGCTCAGGAGGCAATCGCCGAACGCGTTGCAAACACCCTAAGGGTTAAGCTGAGCGAGAACGCCAAGAAGCGTTATACGGACAATGTTGAGGCTTACAGGCTGTATCTTGATGGCAGGATAAGTCTTGTCAAGCTTGCGCCGGCGGATGTGAAACGAGCACTTGTGTCTTTTCAGAAAGCAACGGAAAT